>NZ_DERI01000001.1:0-141009 GCF_002362375.1 Maribacter sp. UBA3344
TTAACTTGTGCAACAGGCACAACGGCTATAGTTCATTGCGGCGGAATTTCCTCTCGGAAATTCCTGCGTGTTTGCTAACTTTGGTTTACGGCGGAATAGTTCTGTCGAACCATTCCGCAACGAAACCATAGCCAAAACCGTTGTACCTCATTAACCAAAAATGGATAGAATAGAAATTTATACTAGTAAAAAAAAGTCAGTTCTTTTAGTCCTTGCCTCAATAGCGTTTGTTGCTATTGGAGTTTGGATGCTATTAGAAGCCGATAATTTGACAGGATGGAGAGCTAAAAATCCAGTATTCACCCGCTTAATGGGTATTGCTGCAATTCTATTCTTTGGATTTGGAATATTTGTTGGAATAAAAAGACTCATTAAATCCGAAATAGCGCTGATTATTGACAAAACTGGACTGAATGTAAATCCTAAAAAGTCTTTAACTGAATTTATAAAATGGAACGAAATACTCGGCTTTGAAGAAATCAAAATACACAGTACGAAAATACTAATTATTGTAGTAAAAAACCCTGATTATTGGCTCGAAAAAGAGACTAACGCAATTAGAAAAAAAATGATGCGATTCAATATTAATAGTTATAATTCTCCCTTCAATATTGCAGCATCCGGAATTGATATTAGCTCAAATGAATTGAATGAAAAACTGAATAAATACTTCGAAAAATACAATAACGAGTTACAACATGATATATAGCAAATTGGGCGATTAGTGTTTAACCCAAAGGTTGTTGTCTATTTGCAAAGTCGCCAAATCTTTTGATTTGGTGTTAAAAGAGAAAAATTAAAACAAAATACAACGATTTGGCTCAGTGCAAACACGAAAGGTTATCGCTTTCTACTGCCCTATTTTCCATGTACTAAACGTTAGGCGTAAGCAGGAAAATCCATGAAAAAATTATTATTCTTTATTTTAATTACCTCTATTAGTTGTTTAGATGAGAAATCTGGAACAATACATGTATTGAATAGTAGCGAAATTGAAATATCAAATTCAAATGGACTATATCTTGAAAGCGTTGAAGTTGGCACCGACCCAATTTTTGGGAAGCAAAGCCTAAATATTATCCTCCAAAAAAAATATTCAGAACATTTTGAAAAAGAAAACCATCCGAATATTTGGATATTGCCTACCGAAATAGGACTAGAATTGATCGAACAGAACGTTTCTAAAAATGGTGAAATTCTATCCCAGACCAGGACTGAAGATGGACTGAATGATAAAAGCTCTACTGATAACTTTATGGTGAAATTAGATTCAATTACATACACTTTAATATTCAACACAAAAGAGTTAAAAAACAAAACCTATACAATCTATTTCAAATCAATCGCTGGAGAAAGTCTAAAGATGAGGGACGGATATTTTAACCTGCTAAACAATCTGAAATAAGCCCGCAGCTAATAAAACCATAAACAATATGGACTTAGAGCAAAACAAAAGAGTATGTCTATGTTTATGATGTTCCAAAATTGAGAATCACCCGGTAGGGATATATTCAACATTAGCTTTGGAAAAATAAAACTAAACAATAAGCTTTAGCTGCGTGCTAAGAACGCAACAAAAGGTTTTCTTGCCCATATACTAAACTTCACCGAACGGTTGGCAACAAGCTAAAAACCCAACCAAATTTAGAATTCAGGCAACCATTTAATTAGATTTTGCGTCTTTATACATACAAAGGCACTTGAATTCTAAAACTTTAAAGGACATGTTAGAAAACCCAAAGGTGAATATCAAAATTAAACTTGCTGCTTTATGGGCTTCAGCAACTTTCTGTTATTTATATGGAGATTATTTTGAACTCTACACACCAGGAAAAATAAACAGTTTACTTACAGGCGAAAATATATTAGATAGTCCCACTAAATTATTAATAGCCTCAATGATTTTGGCAACTTCATCAGTAATGGTTGCACTTTCAATTATTCTTAAACCGAAAATAAATCGTGTTCTGAATATTGTATTTGGAATTTTGTTTACAACAATGATGCTATTTATTGGCTTCAATTCAAATACCGAGTGGTATAGTTTCTATGTATTCTTGGCGTTTTTAGAAAGTATCATTACCGCATTAATTGTTTGGTATGCTTGGCAGTGGCCTAAAGAAAAACAAATACTTTAAAAAAAAAGCCAGTTACCTTCAACGTATATAATTTATTGTTAGTTCTAGTCTACTTACCAAAATTCATACAGATTGCCTATTCAGTTTTTATTTGCTAATTTAGGTACTTAACCACGCAGCAAACCATTGCCAAACACGTTGAGCGTCATTTGAGGAACCTATGAAAAAAGCAAATTTTAATCTAGCATTTCTGATTTTAATTATAATTCTATTTTCATTATTTGTGTATAGCGGAATAGAAATCTCTGAGGGAAAATCAGAAAACATAGAATGGAAAACTGGACGTTTTATAATGACCGATTTGACTAAAGTAATCGGGATTTTATTAGTTCTGACCTTGCCAACTTATGTTTACTTAAAGAAAAAATATTACTCTACTAGCCAAAAAATATAAATTGGGACATTGTACTATAATTCTGGACAAAAAATCCAATCGGTTGCTGAACTGGACGTATTCTAAGTAATAAAAGAGAGCCAGTTATTCCCGATAGCTATCGGGATTGTCAAAGTCAGAAGCTTCCCCATTTATAGCAACCTTTATGTACTCTTTTGTTCTTTCTGATGATATCAACAATTTAATGAGAATCAAAATTAAACGGTGTATCCTTAAATACGCTCCTAATTATCAATTGAAAATTCATGCAATCAAATATTTTTATTGCCAGGCAGGCATTTTTCGTTGGAAAAATACGTTAGAGTAAAAACAGGGAAATATCCTGCAAACACGAAACAATCATTAAAAGAATGAAATTCTTACACAAAATATTTGGACAAAGAAAAGATGAACCTATAAATACATATTCTGATTTTTGGGATTGGTTCGTGAAAAACGAGAAAGCGTTTTTTACCATTGTAAAAGAACAATCAAACATTGAAAATAAATTCTTTGATAAATTGACTCCAAAACTTAATGAATTAAAGGATGGTTATTTCTTTCTGACCGGTATGTATAACGACAAAACTGCAGAACTCATCATTACACCTGATGGAAATGTTAAAAATGTGGTTTTTGTTGAGGAACTTATTGAGTCTGCCCCAAAACTTGATCATTGGAGATTTACTTCATTAAAACCAGCACTTGATATAAAAGATATTGGGATTAGTATGGCTGGTCTAAAATTCAACGAAGAAAAATTAAGTTTTTACGCTAATGAAAATCCAGATTATCCAGATGAGATTGATATAACGATTGTGCATGCTGATTTTAACCATGAAAATAGATCTGAAATTATAAATGGAACTTATCTCTTTTTGGACAATTATCTTGGGGAATTGAATTTCATTGAAATAATTGACAATTTAGATTTCCAAGAAAAGAAAGATGCGGAGAAAGAGTTAATACCGATCGGGAAACTTAAAGACTTTATCACATGGCGACAAAAAGAATTTGTAGAAAAATACGATGGAATTAGAACAAACTCTGATGCCGATTCATGTTCAATCATTAAAGCAACATTTGAAAGTGGGAGAAAACTGATTGCTGCAATAAATACTGACCTAATAAAATGGGATAGAAAAGCATCTCACCCATGGATTTTGAGTATTGAAATTAAATATAACGGCGAGTCAAATAACGGAATGCCCGATGACAGTACATTTAAAAGGCTTAACGTTTTAGAAGATGAATTGCTTGCAGAATTAAAAGATAAGGATGGTTATTTATACATTGGGAGGCAATCTGCTAACAATCTTAGAGAGATTTACTTTGCATGTAAAGACTTTAGAAAACCATCAAAAGTAGCCTTTGAATTTCAAGAAAAATATAAAGATTCAGAAGAAATAGTTTATGACATCTACAAGGACAAATATTGGAAATCATTTGACCGTTTTAACCCAGACAATTAACGTCTTCCGGCAAAATTTTTAATCGCAATTTTAAAAAGCTTGTAGCCCACAAACCCATACCATACACTAAACGTTACCAGTAACTTGAATGGAATTAACAGACCGAATTGAATTCTTTCATTGATGGAATAATAAATTAATGGTAACAATGGGCATTAATTCATTGTGGTAGGATTTCCTAAACGGAAATTCTTAACTTCAAACCAAGGTTTGATTTTGGGCAGACAATTTCCTTTTGGAAATGTCAAAAACCAAATTAAAGCCAAAAAACGGTATGTATCATAAATTCAGTCTTATTGAAAAAAAATATATAAGTTTACTTCCTATTTCTGTGCCCAACCAACCCGTTTTTGCGATCAAAAAAACAAACCGTTTGGTTTGTTCAGCATTAAAAACACTCATTCAACATTACATTCTTTGTATTTTACCGATGCTTGTGCCATTTCCGTCGTTGCTTACTACAATTTTCAACTCCATCTACCAGTAAAAAACAGACTTGTTGGTCGGTTCACCACTTCAAGATAATTAGATGGGAGAGTCTATCTAAGAAATAAAAAAACAGCTATTGTAAGTAAGACGATAATGAAATTACCATAATTTCTTACTTATTAGTATCTTACCTTTCTATGCCCGATAAAATACATCTTGAAAATATCTTGTTTTTAGATATTGAGACCGTGCCGGAAAAAAGTGCTTTTGACCAGTTGGATGATACCACCAAAGAACTGTGGGCTCATAAATCTCAATACCAACGAAAAGACGAAATTACGGCAGAGGATTTTTATGAACGTGCCGGTATTTGGGCGGAGTTTGGTAAAATCATTTGTATTTCGGTAGGTTATTTTATTATTCAAGGTGACCGAAGAAGTTTTAGGATCACCACATTTCACGGTGAAGAAAACAAGCTTCTACAGGATTTTAAAGACCTATTGGACGAGCATTTTAACCATGCCAAGCATGTGCTTTGCGCCCATAACGGTAAGGAGTTCGATTTCCCGTACATTGCTAGAAGAATGATTATTCACGGCATATCATTGCCCCAGAAACTAGACTTATTTGGCAAAAAACCCTGGGAAGTACCACATATAGATACCATGGAACTTTGGAAGTTTGGTGATTACAAGCATTATACCTCCCTAAAATTAATGGCACATGTACTGGGCATACCATCGCCCAAAGAAGATATTGATGGCAGTATGGTACGCGTGGTCTATTATGAACAGAACGATTTAAACCGCATTATCACCTATTGCGAATTAGATGTGCTTACTACCGCCCAGGTTTATTTACGACTAAGAAACCAATCGGTATTAAAAGAGGATGAAGTAAAGAAAGTAGCCAAATAATAGATTTGAGTTAAAAAAAGCATCTAACGATATAAATACATGACTAATGATGTAATTTTGTTTGTACCATCATAGTTTTAAAAGCGACTTATTTATGAAAAAGTGCATCCTATTATTCTCGGTAATTGTCTTAGTAGCAAGCTGTGTGCAAGAAAAGGAAATAAGCTCTATAAATCCTGAAAACTGGACCAAGAGAAAAGCGACCATAAAAACGATGGATTCTTTAGAACATGGTAAATCTTACTTATCTATCTATTCCCAAATATATAGCAGCTCTGAGCATAAGACCCATAATTTAACGGCTATGGTAAGTTTACGCAATACCAGTGATGTAGACACCATATACTTGACCAAGGCCGAGTATTTTGATACCCATGGCGTATCATTACGCAACTACTTTAATCACCCAATATATTTGGCACCTCTTGAAACCGTAGAAATCATTATTGATGAGATGGATGTTGAAGGCGGTACAGGTTCTAATTTTATTTTTGAATGGCATGCACCCAAAAATTCCCCAGAACCATTGTTTGAAGGCGTAATGAATTCCACTGTTGGGCAACAAGGACTTTCGTTTACCACACAATCCAGAAGAATTAACTAAAGCTATTTAATACTTATAGAACTTAGTACTCTTATTCACATCAAAATCTTGAATCTGTAAAACGTAAAGACCAGAAGGCAGGTCTGAAACATTGATTCTTGAGTTTGTGGCCGCATCCATTTTTAATTCCACACCGCTAGTGCTCATTATTCTATAAACCGCCGTATCCGATGTTTTTACGTTTAACTGAATTTCATCTACCGCAGGGTTAGGGTAAACATTAAAAGGAATTTGAGAATCGGCACTTAAAGCGCTTAACGTTTCCAATTGCGTCTCTTCGCCCGTAAAAGTAAACGTAGCTACATCACTATATTCAGAAGCAATGTTCTGTGAGCAGAATGTTCTTAATCTAAAAGAGTAGGTTTGATCCAATGACAATCCCTTCCAAATAAAGCTATTGACAGAAATATACTCGGTAGTCCATTCTTCCTGATATATTTCTTTATACTGAATTTCATATAAGGCATCCTCACTATCATTCCAATTTAATGTTACTTGAGCTGCTTCTGCTTGTTCCAAGGCAACTTCAGGAGCATCAATAGAACAAGAAGTCATTAAAACGCCAGATACGATCAAGGAAAAATCTTGAGCATCGTTAACAAGTTCTCCTTTATGGGTAACCGTAATGGTATACGTACCACTTGCATTGGGGATTTCAATTCTTTCAAAAGGATCTACTTTATTATCCCCTCTGATAGCTGCATTATTGGCTTGAGCCGGGTTCAATTTCCAAGGTAAAAAGGTTTGTCCGTTTCTTGTAACTCTAATGTCAAGATCGTTTACCAAGGCAGCCGTTGTGCTGTTCAGCTCACCCGTATTTACAACGCTAGATTGTACATCTGTCCAAGAAATAGAAGCGATCAATGTGTCATCACCATTGGCAGTAACCTCAAATGAAAATGAATCGCCGTTTTGTAAAGACTCTTCTGCCACATGGCTTGTAAAATCTTTATTGTTCAATAACTCGGCAGCACTTTTAGCATTCATGATACCCCATCCCATTTTGTAATCAGGACCTTCAGCATCTATATCATCTGCAGTATGCAAAGCCAAACCCTTTAAGGTAGCGGCTTTCATGTACGCACCGTAAAGCTCTTCATGATATTGTTGTAACAGTAATAACGAGCCCGTAACCCCAGGTGTAGCCATTGAAGTACCCGAAGATGTTTCATAACTTGTATTGCTGGCAGCATCTGTAGACAACACAGAACCACCGTTACCTGCCAAATCTGGCTTAATTCTACCATCGTCAACAGGACCAAAGCTACTGTATGCGGAAACATCGGCACTTTTAAGGTTTCCGTTGTTATCTATTTTAGAATTGGCACCGGCAACCGTAATATTGTTCTTAGAAATTGTAAAACCCAATAATACATCAAATCCATCTGCAGTTTTACCGTATGTAGGTGTGTCATTATCCATGCTTTTTTGAGCATTTCCAGCTGCGGTAACCATTAAATAATAAGGAGCGTTGTACATAATTTTATCCCAATCCTGAGCAACTTTGGTATAGGCACCAAAATACCAATCTGGTACACGATCAGCCTTAATCCCGTAAGAATGGTTAGAAAGCAAAAGACCATTGGCAGCTGCTTCTGCAACCTCTATTTTATCTCTTGTCCAATCGTGAGAAATAACATTGGCCTTATTGGCAACGCCTCTAGCATCTTTTTTAAGACCTGTAGAGATAATACTGCCCGTAACATGGGTGGCATGGTTATCTACTTCAGAATTCTCATCTCCGATCGCAATTCTAGAAGTATACTCTACATGATGTTGTAATGCAATACCGGCATCCCAAACCCCAACGTTCATACCATCACCGTTTAAATCCAAACCCATTAAACCATCTGTATTTAAAGTACTTGCTCTTGACACCAAACCTGCTTCATTTGAATATGTTTCATAGTATAGCGGACTACCATCTGCACCTATACCCTGTAATTCAATTTTTTTACCGTTGGCCAACGTTTCTTTAATTTTCCAATTGTTCAGTTTGGCTACCTCTTTTAATTTCGTTCTTTCAAGAGCGTATTCAGAAATTAAGTTAGACCTGAAACTTGCCAAAGCCGTTTTCTTATTGTTTTCCGAAATTTGTAAACGTTGTTGAGAGGTTTGTGCCATGGCCATTTGGCCCATAGTGAAAACAAATAATAGTAGCAAAAGTATACTACTAGCACGGTAGGTAGATTTGTAGGTAGTCATCGTTAGGTTATTATTGTAAGATTTGGACTACAAATATAATAACCATGGGCAGTGTTCGGTGAATGAACACTTTTATTCGATGAATTACCTAAACATTACGGCGAACCTGTTGTGAAAACGCTATTTTTTGATGTGTAGGATTTTTCTTTCTAATTATTTCCCTGTCAAGAGTTGAAAGTAAACATAGCATAGACCGGAAAGTGATCGCTATAACCCCCTAGATATTTGTCAGAAACGAAGGTTCTATAAGGAGTACCTTTATATTTCCCCTTCTTTTCCCTAAGCGATTTATGGTCAAAAATATCCGCCTTATCAAAACTATGGGTGTTCTTTTCATAATTGAAAAATGAATTGGAGACCAAAATTTGATCGAACATATTCCACTTGCTTCCATATACGGAAGACCCTCGGTTATTTGGTATATGCAAAGTTTCCATAGGGTTAAATAGTCCGGCTACATCTTTTAAAGTCTGCATACTTAAAGAAGATGGATCATCATTAAAATCGCCCATGACAATAATATTGGGGTCCAATTCTTCCATTCTAATAGCTTCAATACGCTGAATTATTTCCTTTGCCGCAATTACGCGTTTATATTCCGTCTCAACACCACCATCTCTTCTAGACGGCCAATGATTTACAAATACATGCACCAACTCTTTATTCAACTCTCCCTTTACATATAGTATATCTCGTGTGGTATCCCTTACGCCCCCAACATTGTCTACCAACAAAGCCAATGGTTCTGCATGCAACACTTTAAAAAAGCGTTTACGGTAAATTAGCCCAGTATCTATACCGCGTTCATCGGGAGAATCAAAATGTATAAAACCATAGTCCACATCATCTAAAGGATCGGTATCTAACAATGCCTTAAGCACACTATTGTTCTCTGCTTCTGCCACACCTATTAAGGCAGGTGGGTAAGGGTGTTCCTCATCCCCTATCTTAAAAATAGTTTTTGCAAGTTTTTGAAGTTTACGCTGGTATTTTTCAACGGTCCATTTTTTTACTCCATTAGGGGTAAAATCCTTGTCCAAAATATTCACATTACGTTCTGGATCAAATAGATTTTCTAAATTGTAGAAAGCAACCGTGTAGCGCTGTTTTTTAGTCTTTTTCTTAAAAAATGGTAATCGCATGTATAATATTAATGAGTAAACTACTTCCGAGCACGTACTCTTGATTATCGAGTCAATAAAAATACGAAATAGCTTATGGGTAATTGCTTAATTTTGCACTTTACGGTATTATGATAGAAAAGAAGAGTATAGATTATGAAAAAGCGGTTCTTATTGGTATTATCAATAAGGAACAGAATGAAGAAAAGGTAACTGAGTATTTAGATGAGTTAGAATTCCTTACCTACACCGCTGGTGGAGAAGTAACCAAAAGGTTTGTACAACGTATGGATGTACCTAATCCAAAAACACTGATCGGCAGTGGTAAAATGGAAGAGGTAGAACGTTATGTTCAAGAGAACGAAATAGGTTCTGTTATTTTTGATGACGAACTATCACCTGCACAGCAACGTAACATTGAAAAAATATTACGCTGTAAGATCATTGATAGAACAAGTTTGATCCTGGACATTTTTGCACAACGTGCACAGACCAGTTATGCCCGTACCCAAGTAGAGCTGGCACAATATGAATATTTGCTGCCAAGACTTACCGGACTTTGGACCCACCTTGAACGACAAAAAGGTGGTATAGGAATGCGTGGGCCCGGAGAAACCGAAATTGAAACGGATAGACGTATTGTACGTGATCGTATAACACTGCTTAAAAAGAAGTTGGCGAAAATAGACCGCCAAATGGAAACCCAAAGAGGTAACCGTGGCGCTTTGGTACGCGTTGCTTTGGTAGGGTATACCAACGTGGGCAAATCTACCTTAATGAACGTTATTAGTAAGAGCGATGTTTTTGCCGAGAACAAACTGTTTGCCACCTTGGATACCACGGTAAGAAAGGTAGTTCTGGGCAATTTACCCTTTCTTTTAAGTGATACGGTAGGATTTATTAGAAAACTACCTACGCAATTGGTAGAAAGCTTTAAAAGTACCTTAGATGAAGTTCGTGAAGCAGATTTGCTTTTACATATTGTAGATATCTCTCATCCACAGTTTGAAGAGCATATAGACTCTGTAAACAATATTCTATCGGATATTAAAAGTTCGGATAAAAAAACCATCATGGTCTTCAATAAAATAGACCAGTATGAGCATGAAACCATTGATGAAGACGATTTAGTTACCGAGCGTACCGGAAGGCATTTTACCATTAATGATTGGAAACATACCTGGATGGAAAAAGTGGGTGACCGTGCTATTTTTATCTCTGCATTGAACAAAGAAAATTTAGATGAGTTTAGAAAACGTGTCTATGATGAGGTAAGAGACATCCATGTAACCCGTTTTCCATATAATAATTTTCTTTATCCAGAGCATTTGGACGAATACTAAATACCAATTTTAATAGAATTGATGCAGTTCATCGATGAAATGAAACCGATGGTAAATCTCACCACACAATGCGATCAGTTCACAACATAAATTGTTTTCAGCAAGACCTTATGCATTAATTTTACAGTGTACTTAAGCAAAGGTATTGACCCCAAATCGATATTTTACTTATGAAAACAAAAAGTAAAACCCCAAATTTTACGATAATTACTTAACCGAAAAAAGCCCTCTGAACAGAGGGCTTTTTTAATTTGTACACTTAAAACTTCTTATACTTAGAACGCATAGTTAAGACCTACCAAGAAGTATGTCTGTAACTTGTTATCTACAGTATCAAATGTTTCAGCAGGGTTATCAGCTAATGCGAAATTTAAAGCTTCTTGCTTGTTGTCACGTAAACCAAATTCAAAACCTAAACCAATACCGTTCCATAACGTGTAACCAAAAGAGTTGATCCAAGTTAAGTTAGAAAGGTCTCCGCTCTTGTAGCTTTGAAACATAGAAAGGTTAGACTTGAAATTGATCGCTCCAAATTTTTTGGTATAATCGGCAACGATCTTAGCACCTAAAGAAGACTCAAAAACTGCATCGTTATCACTAAATACAAAGTTGTAGTTTAATGGGTGTATTACAACCACTAAATTGGCATTAGGGTTCCAAGTAGCACCAACCCCTAAATCAAGGTATCCAGGATCGTTGAAGTTATCTAGTATAGTAGTTCTATATTCACCTAAACCAGAAATGGCCCACGTTTTGCTAATATTTCTACCATAAAGAGATGTGATGTTAAATACATCGGTACCTTTTTGAAAGCTATCATCATCGGTATCGTCGTTCTTATCATCGAACTTTACCCATCCAAGGTTTACATTCGCAGAATTTCTCCAAAAGAATTTTTCTTCCTTTAAGTTGGCAAACGCATTTACGGTTACACCAATGTTACCAGAAGCTAAATCTGGAGTTCCTTGACCATACCAGTTGTTAAAGCTGCTCAAGTTTGCACCAATAGTACCAAAGGCACCTTTTTTCCAACCTGGCAAGGCGTCAATTTTACCTTGTATAGCATCTGCCCTACCTTGTATAGCCGCTATTGAATCTTTAGCTGCACCTAACTGTGTTTTTAATTCCTCTTCCGTTTGAGAAAAACCAACGGTTGCTACAAAAGCAAGAGCTAGGGTTAATACAATTTTCTTCATAATACTTAATGTTTATAGTTTATAGTGGCGCAAAGGTAATATTATTGACGCCATCTATAAAAAGGAAAATGTTATTTTCTTTTGTATAAAGGCACAGAAGAGCAAGCCTCACCGTACATGATAGACTTTGCTACAGGCTTTAAACGCTCAGCCAGAAAAAGATATGCGTTGGCAGGAACAGGTTTTTTACTACAACCTTTTATGATAATTAATCTATCTTGATATTCTGATATATCTATATTTTCAATTACGGATTGATATATACTGGTTTCCAGATCTACCAATGAACCCTGTACCGCCTTTTTGGCAATACCGCTAAGCTTTACACTTAGCAATAAGTAAGCCCAGCCAGGTATTATAGCATCTGTGGAACAATGCATGGCAACGTATGCATCTGTATATTGCGACCAGTCATGGCCATCAACAAAGGCTCTAAATTCTTTTTCTTTGAGAATAAAGCCTTCATACAGCCAATCTTTGATGTCCAAAACCATTCTTTCACCTTTTGGATAGTAATCCTCAAGATTAAAGGTGATCAATTTGCTTTGGGCAACTTTATTTACAATTTCCTCTTCCATAGAAGCACGTTATCAATTGCTTGGTCTAATTAAAGTAGACCTAATTCTAATTTAGCCTCTTCGCTCATTAAATCTTGGGTCCAAGGTGGATCAAAAGTAATTTCAACCTCTGCATCTTTAATGGCATCCAATGATTTTACTTTCTCTTCAACCTCTGCAGGCAAGCTTTCCGCTACTGGGCAGTTAGGAGAAGTAAGGGTCATTAAAATCTTTACTTCATTGTCCTCGTTCACCAATACATCATAAATTAAGCCTAATTCATAGATGTCCACAGGAATTTCCGGATCATAAATCGTTTTTAAAATACGAACAATTTTCTCCCCTAATTCTGCACTATCCTCTGCTATATTTTCGTCACTCATAATTTCTATTCTTCAATTTGTGTTTGATACGCCACTGCGTATAACTTCAGTTGTTTGATCATACTCACCAAACCATTTGCCCTTGTGGGCGATAAATGCTCTTTTAATCCAATTTCATCAATAAATTGGGTATCCGCATCTAAAATATCTTGTGGCTTTTGATTGCTGAACGCCCTAATTAAAATGGCAATAATACCTTTTGTAATAATGGCATCACTATCCGCAGTAAAAACCAACTTATTATCTTCAAGCTCCGCATGTACCCAAACCTTGCTTTGACAACCCTTTATAATATTATCATCGGTCTTGAATTCTTCTTTGATCAAAGGCAAAGATTTGCCCAACTCGATCATATATTCATACCGTTGCATCCAATCATCGAACATGGAAAATTCGTCTATTATCTCTTCTTGAATCTCTTTTATTTCCATTGCTTTATTTTATACAAAAATACGATAACAATTGATGCATTTCAAACCTTTACATTACCAATGAAACTTTGTGTTACAACAACATGCTTTTTGCTTTTAAAACACCGGCGATAAGCACATCTACTTCATCTCTGGTATTATAAAATGCAAAACTTGCACGCACAGTACCCGGTATTTTAAAGAAGTCCATTATTGGTTGAGCACAATGATGACCTGTACGTACCGCAATACCCAATTTATCTAGAATGCTACCCATATCATAAGGGTGTATACCTTCTATATTGAATGATATCACAGACGTTTTTTTCTTAGCTGTACCATAGATTTTAAGTCCGTCTATCTTCAATAGTTCTTGTGTAGCGTACTCTAATAATGCTTGTTCATACTTGGCAATTTCCTCAAAACCTATGGCATTCATATAGTCCAATGCCGCGCCAAAAGCAATACCACCACAAATATTAGGCGTACCCGCTTCAAATTTATGAGGCAAATCTGCATAGGTAGTTTTCTCAAACGTAACCTCCGCGATCATTTCGCCACCACCTTGGTACGGTGGTAATTTATTTAGCCACTCTTCTTTACCGTATAACATACCAACTCCCGTTGGTCCACATATTTTATGAGCGGAGCAGGTATAAAAATCAACATCCAAAGCTTGTACATCTGCCACTAAATGCGGAGCTGCCTGTGCCCCATCAATTAATACGGCAGCGCCAACCTTATGTGCCTTATCTATAATTTCTTCAATAGGGTTAATGGTACCTAACGCATTTGAAATATGATTGCAGAATACCAATTTCGTTTTATTGGACAACAGCTCTTCGTACGCATCCATCAGTAATTCCCCTTCTTGATTCATTGGAATTACTTTTAAAATTGCACCGGTACGCTCGCATAACATTTGCCAAGGCACAATATTGGAATGATGTTCCATGGCAGAAACAATTACCTCATCACCTTTCTGGATCAATGCAGAGAATCCGTTGGCAACAAGATTTATACTATGCGTTGTTCCGGACGTGAATATGATTTCATAAGATTTTGCAGCATTAAAATGCTTCTGAATCTTTAATCTAGCCTGCTCATATTTATCTGTAGCCTCTTGCGAAAGCGTATGCACCCCACGATGTATGTTGGCATTATAGTTCTGATAATAATCTACAATAGCATCAATAACCTGTTGTGGCGTTTGCGATGTAGCGGCATTGTCCAAATAGACCAATGGCTTACCATTTACCTCTCGCTTAAGTATTGGAAAATCTTCTCTTATTTTTTTAATATCTAACATAGTCAATCTTCTTATATACAAAGATACCCGATAATGAAAACAATTATTATTGAAATATGATTTTGTTCATCATCGGATTAAAATAAAAAAAAGGATAGTTAACAAAATAACTATCCTTTAAATACATCTTACTATAGAAATATTTTACAAATCAAACCCAAGGTTCACCCCAAGCTTCTTAGCAATCAGTTTATTTATTCTAGTCTTTAGTTCAGGAATACGAACAGAAGACAATACGTTATTTGCAAAGGCATACATTAATAATGCTCTTGCTTCTTTCTGTGGAATACCTCTAGATTGCAGGTAGAATAATGCATCTTCATCTAACTGACCAATAGTACAACCGTGGGAACATTTTACATCATCGGCAAAAATCTCTAATTGCGGTTTTGTATTGATGCTAGCCTTGTCACTGATTAAAATATTATTGTTCTGCTGAAAAGCATTAGTCTTTTGAGCAATTTTATCAACGATAATTTTACCATTAAATACCCCAGTTGAACTATCACCATAAATACCTTTGTAATCTTGGTGACTTTCACAATTAGGTTCAATATGATGCACTAAGGTATGGTGATCTACATGTTGCTTTTCACCTAATATAGTAACACCTTTCATGGTAGAGTCTATATACTCCCCATTCTGATAAAAATTAAGGTTGTTACGAGTTAGTTTACCCCCAAAGGAGAAGGTATGAACCTTAACGACACTCTTATCTTTTTGATCGATATAGGTATTGTCTATTAATGAAGCAGATTCAACATCGTTCTGAATCTTATAAAAATCTACGATAGCACTTTTAGCGGCAAAAATTTCCGTAACCGCATTGGTAAGTACCTCGTTTGAGGTTAAACTCTGGTGACGTTCAATTATTTGTACCTCGGCATTTTCTTCAACAACGATCAAATTACGTGGTTGCAACATTAGTGAAGCCTCATTACCTGTGGAGAAATGTAAAATTTCAATAGGTTTTTTAGGCATCTTGTTCTTAGGAATATAGATATATGCCCCTTCTCTACTAAATGCCGTATTCAAAGATGTCAATGACTCGTCTTCAGATGCAATTTTATTGAAATACACATCTATAACCGGTTTGTACATTGGCTTGGTAAGTGCAGCACTCATTAAGCAGATATCTACACCGTCATGTGTAGTCTCAGAAAGGTAAGAACTGTAAATACCATCTACGAAAACAATCTTATAAGAATCGATCTCGTGTAAGAAGTAACGCTTTACATCTTTATATTCCAACGCATTATCCTCCTTTGGAAAAATGCTAAAATCGATTTTCTGTAAGCTATTAAGCGAAGTATATTTCCATGCTTCCTCCTTTTTGGAAGGAAACCCTTTTTCCTCAAAGTTCTTTATAGCCGCCATACGAACATCGTGTACCGGATGCTCTACATCCACGTTGTTCTCAAACGCCATAAAAGAGGAAATCAATTTATCTTTTAAATCCATATATCTTTAGTATTAAGTCCTTAGTACAAAGTAATAAGTACTCTATACTAAGTACTTTGTACTTAGTACTAATTTTTTAAACCGCTGTTTCTTGCTTTAACCAGTCGTATCCTTTCTCTTCTAGTTCCAAGGCAAGTTCCTTTCCGCCAGATTTCACAATTTTACCATTGTGCAAAACATGAACATAATCAGGCACTATATATTCCAACAAACGTTGGTAGTGTGTAATTAAGATAACTGCATTATCCTTACTCTTTAACTTATTTACACCGCTAGCGACAATTCTTAGGGCATCAATATCCAAACCAGAATCGGTTTCATCTAAGATAGCCACCTTTGGCTCTAACATTGCCATTTGAAAAATTTCGTTTCTCTTTTTCTCACCACCAGAGAATCCTTCGTTCAAAGATCTAGATAAGAACTTGCGGTCAATTTCCAATAATTCAGATTTCTCACGGATTAATTTCAACATATCCTTGGCAGGCATGTCCTCTAAACCTTTTGCCTTACGAGATTCGTTAATGGCAGTTTTCATAAAGTTGGTTACAGAAACGCCTGGAATTTCCACTGGGTATTGAAAAGAAAGAAAAACACCTTTATGCGCTCTTTCTTCTGGAGATACATCCTCTAAATCTTCTCCGCTTAGTTCAATAGACCCTTGGGTAACTTCAAAGTTCTCATTACCTGCAATTACAGAAGCCAATGTACTCTTACCTGAACCATTTGGTCCCATGATAGCATGCACTTCACCTGCTTTAACTTCTAGATTAATTCCTTTTAATATTTCCTTATCCTCTACACTAGCATGTAGATCTTTAATTTTCAACATAATATGTTACTTTAAATATTCTGGTGCCTATGGCTTTTTTTAATATTGACTTTTCTTATCCTACAGAACCCTCTAAACTAATTTCCAATAGCTTTTGGGCTTCTACAGCAAATTCCATCGGTAGTTTGTTCAGTACCTCTTTACTAAAACCGTTTACGATCAATGCAATTGCCTTTTCAGTATCTATACCTCTTTGGTTACAGTAGAAAATTTGATCTTCACCAATTTTACTTGTAGTAGCCTCGTGCTCTATCATGGCGCTTTTGTTCTTTGCCTCAATGTACGGGAAGGTATGTGCACCACACTCGTTACCCATCAACAAAGAATCGCATTGAGAGAAGTTTCGTGCACCTTCTGCACGGCTGTTCACCTGTACCAGTCCTCGGTAACTATTTTGGGATTTACCTGCAGAAATACCTTTAGAAATAATAGTACTCTTGGTGTTCTTACCAATATGAACCATTTTAGTTCCCGTATCTGCTTGTTGGTAATTGTTTGTTACTGCAATAGAATAGAATTCCCCTATGGAGTTATCTCCTTTTAAGATACAAGAAGGATATTTCCAAGTAACGGCAGATCCTGTCTCTACCTGAGTCCAAGAAACTTTGGCGTTCTTTTCCACCAATGCTCTTTTGGTAACAAAATTGAATACTCCGCCTTTACCATCTTTCCCTCCAGGGAACCAGTTTTGTACCGTTGAGTATTTAATTTCCGCACCATCTAAAGCAATAAGCTCTACAACGGCTGCATGTAATTGGTTTTCATCTCTGGAAGGTGCAGTACAACCTTCAAGATAACTTACATAACTATCTTCATCAGCAATAACCAAGGTACGCTCAAACTGACCTGTACCTGCTTGGTTTATTCTAAAATAAGTAGAAAGTTCCATTGGGCAACGAACACCTTTTGGAATGTAACAGAAACTACCATCAGAGAAAACCGCAGAATTTAAGGCTGCGTAAAAATTATCTCTTTTTGGAACTACAGAACCAATATACTTTTTCACCAATTCTGGGTGATCTTTAATAGCTTCAGAAATGGAACAGAAAATAATACCTTTTTCCGCCAAGGTCTTCTTAAATGTCGTTGCTACGGATACCGAATCCATTACAATATCTACCGCTACATTTTGAAGTTTCTTTTGCTCATCTACAGATATTCCCAACTTTTTGTACATCTCCAACAACTCTGGATCAACATCATCTAAAGTTTTGTTCGGATCTGCTTTCTTTGGAGCAGAGTAGTAAGATATCGCTTGAAAATCTGGTTTTTGATAATGTACATTAGCCCATTCTGGCTCTTCCATTTCTTTCCAGTACTTAAAAGCCTCTAATCTCCAAAGCGTCATCCATTCCGGCTCTCCTTTTTTCTTAGAAATAGCAATAACGATCTCTTCGTTTAAACCATTGGGAAACGTTTCGGATTCAATATCTGTATAGAAACCATACTCGTATTCTTTGGTTTCCAGTTCTTTCTTTAATTCTTCTTCTGTATATGCCATATATTGTACTTAAAAAGCAAAACAAATAGGTTTAAAAACTAACCATATCCCTTTTACATATTTAAAACTTCACTTCATTCTATAATGAAAAACTTTCGCCACAACCACAGGTTCTTTGTGCGTTAGGGTTGTTAAAAACAAATCCTTTTCCGTTTAGACCACCTGAGTATTCCAACACAGTTCCTACTAAATATAAAAAGCTTTTTTTATCTACGATAATTCGTACATTATTGTCTTCGAACACTTTATCAGCTTCATCTTTCTTATTATCGAAGTTTAACTCGTAAGATAATCCACTACACCCGCCACTCTTAACACCAACACGCACAAAATCTTTAGAAGCATCAAAACCCTCTTCTGTCATGAGGCTGATGACTTTCTGTTTAGCCGTTTCTGATACTTGAATCATAATATCTTGATTTAATCTAAAAATAGTTTACAAATATACGTTATAAGTAGGTTTTTACCATAGAACCTTACATTATTATAACGTATAAGTCAATAGAGAAATCCTATGATCAACTGTTGAAGGTTATTTAATTTTTAGAAGTACAAGGTCTGTATTTCCTTTAGAGGTCAAGGTATTAAAATCAGTACTTGCCGTTTCTCCCACCACCATTACACTTCCGTCCTCATTTTCAATGAGATCATATGCAAAATCCAGTCCCGATCCACCATAGGATTTCTCCCAGACCAATTCTCCTACACTGTTGGTTTTCACCAGCCAAATATCATTCTCACCATAATTAAACGAACTGTCCTTATCATCACTTTTTGAATTACCGGTAATGTAGAAACCGCCATCTTTACTCTGCACAACAGCTTGTGCCAGATCAAACTCCGATCCGCCATAGGTCTGCTCCCATATAAGGTTACCTTCGGCATCAATTTTAATCATCCACACATCAGACCCTCCATGATTGACCAATACATCTCCATTGTTACTAAATGTATTTCCTACCACAACATAACCATCATCTGAGGTTTTTGCTATATCATATGCAACCTCAATACCATCGCCCCCAAATGAATGCTCCCAAAGCAGATTGCCAAATGCATCTACCTTAACTACCCAGAACTCATAACTACCATTGGTGCTACTAACATCGTAATCATCACTTTCGGTAAAGCCGGCCATTACAAAACCACCATCATTACTCTGAACCACGCTGTGAGCACGGTCATTGTTTGTTCCACCAAAATAACCTCGCCATTGAATACTTCCATTTTCATCTATTTTGGTGCCCCAAAATTCACCCACACCATGGCTGGTAAGACCGTTTCCTTTTTCAGTATTGCCGTCGGCCCTGGCCGAGGTAATATCTAAAAAACCCGTAAAAAAGTACCCACCTTGTGACGCCTCAAGAATATCGTATGAATGATCATGTCCAGAAAAGCCGTAGCTACTTTCCCATTCCAAAACACCTTGTGCATCTAATTTTAAAATCCAGTTGTCATGAAAACCTTGATTATTGGTAGCATCACCATCACTACTCATGGCATAACCCGTTAGCGCATAACCACCATCTGTAGTTTGAACCAAACTCTGACCGATATCGTCCATACTACCGCCATAAGTTTTGTTCCATTGTAAAACTCCGTTGGCATCAAATTTTAAAAACCAATAATCATTTTCTTCCTCAAACTTTGCAGCAATATCACCATCAATACTACCTGTATATCCTAAAACGGCAAAACCGCCATCGTTTGTTCCAATAATTGCCTGAGCACTTTCGTTTCCACTACCGCCAAAATTTTTGACCCAAACCAACTCCCCTACAAATTCAGAATCTAGCCCGTTAAAAGCAACTTCTGCATCTTCTTTTGCACAAGAAAAAACAACACACAGCACCAAGAACAAAAGAATCCGTCTTATCATCAGTTCGATTTTTTAATAATAAAGAAACCGCTATTGATATCGCTTACAACAATATTGGCACTTTCAAAATAAGGATAAACACTCCAAACACCTGAAAACTGCGTATTATCATTTTCAGGGTAGGTATCAAAATACCCTGTTTCAACAACCACACTGTTCTCAATTTCAGAAATATCCAAAATTCGCACACCGGCTGTATAATTGGCCAAGAAAAACTCATCTTGCAATACATAACCATTATGATCTATGGCATTCGTAGGACCTAAATACGTGTGATGCAACACGGGATTCTCTAAATCTGCCATATCAAAAATTAGCGTACGTGTTTGAAAACCTTGTCTCACCTCATCCAATTCATCACCTAGTATAAAAAAACGCTGATCTTCCGTAAACCAACCTTGGTGTGTATAGCCAATATTAGGATATGGCAACGTGGCCAAGGTTATCGGTGTACTCTTGTCCGATATATCCACGACTACCACTAAGTCTTCATTAGCACCCACAAATATTTCCGCCCCTTGATAATCAGCATCAGGTCCATTATATGTAATCACTTGGGCATCATGCGTATAGCCATTTAAACCCCAACCACCTGCAAGTACAGGAACAATAGGATTTTGTAGATCAAGAAAATGCACTCCGCCGTTAAACTCATCATCCCTATCAGTACCGACCGGATAGGCAAAACCAGAGGTTTCATTTATTACGATGTTATGTGCATTTCCAAGTCCGGTATAATGCCCGTCCGCCGTAAATTCTTGGGGAGGGCCAACAACATTTCGCAACCGCTTTAAATCAAACACCTGAACACCATGACCGTTAGCCTCTGAGACCACATAAGCAAAATCTTCATACACTTTTACATCTCTCCAGGAACTGGCGGTTGTAGCTGTTGGTAGTTTTCCTAAGTACATGGGGTTTTCAGCATCGGAAATATCTATAAATACCGTACCATTATCCAAGCCCATTATGGCATACTCCTTACCTGTTTCGGCATCAGTCCACCCCCATATATCATTAGCCTCGCTAGCAGAAAAATCGTCCAAAGAAATATGCGCTACCAAATCATAGCCATTACAAGGGTAAATACCTGCCATTCCATTATTGCATGGTACACTTCCTATTTCGTTAGGTATGTTGGAAGGCGTTTCATTTTCTACCTCATCGCCTAGCTCTAAATTGGCGCTATCATCTGAAGAACAGCTAAAAAGCAAAGAAAATGTTAAAAACCAAATCACCTTTTTCATGCAATCAATTTATAGTCAACACTTAAAGATACTAAATGCATTCATACAGAATGTATTAAATCCGTTAACCATTTAAATTTCAAAAGAATTCGATTATCTTCATTACCGAATCAAACAACAACAACTTATGTCAAACAACAAAATCAACGACAAAAAGAACACCCGCCGAAAATTTATGAAGAATACCGGTATGGCGGCAGCCGGTTTTATGATCGTACCAAGACATGTACTTGGAGGAACGGGCTTTATTGCTCCGAGCGACAAACTTAACATTGCAGGTATTGGCGCAGGAGGTAAAGGGCAAAGCGATATTACATCGTTTGCCGAGAGCCCCAACGTTAACATTGTTTCGCTTTGTGATGTAGATGATAGACAAGCGGTTACTTCTAGAGAAAACTTCCCAAAAGCCAGTTATTACAATGATTTTAGGGAAATGTTAGATAAAGAAGGTAAAAACATCGATGCCGTTTCTGTTTCTACACCCGATCACAACCACGCCGTTGCAGCTTACCAGGCAATGTCAATGGGCAAGCACGTGTATGTACAAAAACCTTTGACCCATGATATTTGGGAAGCAAGAATGTTAACAGAGGCTGCCAAAAAATTCAAAGTTGTTACTCAAATGGGTAACCAAGGTGGTTCTGGTGATGGTGTACGTACCATGAAAGAAATTTATGATACCGGAATTATAGGTGAGGTACATACCGTAAAATGTTGGACAAACAGAGCAATTTGGCCACAGGCATTACAAACACCAACTAAAAAAGATCGTATTCCTAAAGGTCTAAACTGGGATCTTTGGTTAGGTACCGCACAAATGCGAGATTATAACAATGCCTATCTACCATTTGATTGGAGAGGTTGGTCAGATTTCGGTACAGGTGCACTAGGTGATATGGCCTGCCATATTATGGATCCGGTATATAGAATTCTTCCAATTTTATATCCTGATACCGTAGAGTGTAGTGTATCTGACTCCTTCAGTGGCAATTTCCAATATAAAGATTACCCTAAAAGTTTCCCGAATTCCAGTAAAATACATTTAAGCTACCCAAGAACGGATGGCAAAGGAAAAATAAAAGTAACCTGGATGGATGGCGGACTATTACCTGAAAGACCAGAGGAACTAGGTGATGATGAAGCTTTAGGAAACTGGGATGGTGGTGTATTGTTCATAGGTACCAAAGGAAAGTTAATGGCAGATTGTTATGGTGCAAATCCGCGTTTACTTCCACTGAGCCTTAACGAACAGTTTGAAGTTGAACAAACCATTGCTCGTGTACCAGAAGGGCACTACTTACAATGGGTAAACGCTTGTATGGCCGGTTACGGTAATGCAGAGACCAGTTCATCCTTTGATTATGCCGGACCATTTACAGAAAGTATCCTAATTGGCAACTTGGCATTAAAATCTTATTTTGAAGTAGACCCTACGGTAGAGAACCAAAGCTTTTGGGGCGGTGGCAAACAATACCACGGTAGAAAACGCCTACAATGGGATGCCGCAAATATGAAAATCACTAATTTTGAACCCGCAAATAAATACGTAAAACGCACCTATAGAGATGGTTATTCTTTAGGATAAACACGCAACAACTTTATAATTTTAGTACTAAGACCGATGCTTTTCAGCTTCGGTCTTTTTTATGCCATACATCTTATTTTACTTCTTATTTTTGCAACATGCTAGAAGATAAAGAACAAGAAAGAACATCATTGGAGAAACTGGGCGAATTTGGGCTCATTGAACACCTTACCAAGGGTTTTGAAATAAAACAAGCATCTACACTCAAAGGAATTGGTGATGATGCCACAGTTTTAGATTTCAAGGATAAAAAAACTGTAATAAGTACCGATCTTTTAATTGAAGGCGTTCATTTTGATCTTGCCTATATGCCATTGAAGCATTTAGGGTATAAATCTATCATGGTAAACCTATCCGATATTTATGCCATGAACGCTACGGCTACACAAGTAACCATTTCTATTGCAGTCTCTAATAGATTTCCGCTAGAAGCTCTTGAAGAATTATATGCTGGCGTAGCTACGGCATGCAAAACATATAATGTTGATTTAGTGGGTGGTGACACTACCTCTTCCAAAACAGGTTTAATGATCAGTGTTACCGCTATAGGTATTGCCAATGAAGAAGATATTGCTTACCGATCAGGTGCACAACCAAACGATTTATTGGTTGTATCCGGTGATTTGGGTGCGGCATATATGGGCTTGCAAGTTCTGGAAAGGGAAAAAGAGGTTTTTAAAGTAAACCCTAATAGTCAACCCGATTTAGAACCTTATTCTTATATCGTAGAGCGACAGTTGAAGCCTGAAGCAAGAAAGGATATACCTGAGTTATTAAAACAATTGGAAGTTCATCCTACATCAATGATAGATATTAGCGACGGTCTATCCTCAGAAATTCTTCATTTGAGCAAAAGTAGCGGATTGGGAATTGACTTGTACGAAGACAAAATTCCGTTAGACCCTACCGTAATATCTGCTTGTGAAGAATTCAAGATAGACAGTACCCTTGTAGCGCTAAGCGGTGGCGAAGACTATGAGCTATTGTTCACTATTGACCAAAAAGAATTCCCAAAAATTAAAGGCAATCCTAACCTTACCGTCATAGGGCATACCACGGGAAAAGACGAAGGGGCTTACTTAATTTCTAGGAATAATACGAAGATTCCGTTAACCGCACAGGGTTGGAATTCATTTGACCAATAAATACCTATTATGACTATGCTACCTGTTGTTGCGTAGCCGTATGTCTTCTTTGGTAAATATGTTCTAATGTTCTATTGATATCTTGTAATTCAGGTGTCAATATAGACAGGTTGCCACTTACGTCTGTGGTTACTTCTTTTTGACAATGAATACATTTGTACTCCTTAATGTGAGATGTCACTTTCTTAGAAATGGAATAGTGATGGCCAAAGATGCTGCAGAATATTTTTTTCATGCTGTAGGTTTTATTGCAAGAATTCCGATTTGGGTGATCGAGAAAATGCGGTTAATATATTAGGTTGAAACTCAAGGAAATTAGCATACGCTTATTTTCCTTTTGTTAAAGTACAGTATATTAAAGGACTGAACCACTAATTGTTGTGAGTTTCACCTATGCTGTTGTCAATGCTCTTTTTTTTGCGGTTTCAAAAAATGAAAAAGCTTGGCTTACCTGTTATTTAATAATCTTTCACTTAATTTGTACCTATGTTTAAAAAGAAGGAAACCCTTGTAACCGCCTTTGCTCTATTCTCTCTTTTTTTTGGAGCGGGCAATCTTATTTTACCTCCCCTATTAGGGTTTAATTCTGGAAATCAATGGTTGGTAGTTACTATCGGTTTTGGACTCTCTGCCGTGGCCATTCCCGTTCTCGGAATTTTAGCTCATGCAAAATTACAAGGTTCCCTTATAGACTTTGGCAATAAGGTCTCACCTATTTTCAGCTTAGTATATGCATTTTTCATATACGCTATTGCCATAGCACTCCCCAGCCCTAGAACAGCATCTGTAACGCATGAAATGGCCATTCAGCCATTTTGGGATATATCTTCTTGGTATACCAGCAGCATCTATTTTGCTTTGGTGTTATTGTTTGCGCTTAACCGTTCTAAAATATTGAATATACTGGGCAAGATATTGACGCCGGCTATCATTTTAATTCTTCTTTTGGTAATAGGAATAACGATTTTCTCTTTCCCCTTTGATTTTGGAAGCACTACGATTGCCAGTCCGTTTGCCAACGGAATACTGGAAGGCTACCAAACATTCGATGCTATTGGCGCTGTAGTTGTTGGTGGGGTAATCATCATATCCATCAACCTAAAATATGTTGATGCAACCTATGACGAAAAGAAAACATTAATTAGAAATGCTGCCTGGTTTGCCGGTTTGGCCTTGTTTTTAATTTATATGGGTCTTATTCTTTCTGGAGCCTTGTCTCATGCTGTTTTTAATGCAGAAACGACCAGAACCGAAATATTATCCGGTTTAGCAAAACAGAGTTTAGGTAACATTGGTAATTTGTTCTTAAGTATACTGGTAGGTTTAGCATGTTTTACCACCGCAGTAGGTATCGTAACCGGTACGGCAGATTTTGTAGCATCAAGATTTAATGAGTCAAAATCGGCATATACCATTATGGCTATTATTGGTAGTGTATTAGGTGTTCTTGTTGGTCAGTTCAATGTAGCTTATATTATTGCCGTAGCCATACCCTCTTTAATGTTCATTTATCCCATTACCATTATACTCATTGTTTTGAATGTAGTGCCAGATAAATATGCATCGCCTTTGGTATTTAGAGCGGTAACCATAGCCACCATACTATTTAGTATTCCTGATTTCTTGGGAAGTATTGGAGCAGTAACACCTGAAGCAAATACGTTTTCGTGGATTCCGCTTCAGCAGTTTAGTTTAGGCTGGGTCTTGCCAGCTTTGATTGTGTTCGTAATTTTCAATATTTATATAAACGCCAACAAAAAATAAATTACTGAAAACTTATTTCATCTAATTCATACCCAAAAACCAAACCTTCGTCAATTGGTTTCCGTAAGTGAGGTATACTAAAAAATTAGATTATGAAAATTTCAAATACGATTAAACTTGCCACTCTTGCCTTAACTTTAGGACTTACTACTTCATCCTTCGCTCAAGATGGTGCTATGGAAATGAAGAAGGACAAGAAAATGATGAAAAAGGAAAAAATGATGATGGAGACCAAAATGGTCGGTGGCGCTGAAATGTACCCTAATAAAAACATCATTGAAAATGCAGTGAACTCAAAAGACCACACAACTCTAGTTGCAGCAGTAAAAGCAGCAGAATTAGTAGAAACTTTAAAAGGTGAAGGTCCATTTACAGTTTTTGCTCCTACAAATGAAGCATTTGAGAAACTACCAAAAGGGACTGTTGAGACCTTGTTAATGACTGAAAACAAAGCGAAATTACAATCGATTTTAACATACCATGTAGTTGCTGGAAAAGTCAGCGTTATGGATTTAATGAAGATGATTAAAGATGGTAACGGAAAAGCTGAATTAACTACAGTAAACGGTGGCACTTTAACCGCAATGCTAAAAGGAAAGAAGGTTCAATTAAAAGATGCCGCGGATAATATATCCACTGTGACAATTGCAGATGTAAACCAATCAAATGGAATAATTCATGTTATTGATGCCGTGGTTTTACCAGGTATGTAAGAATTAATATTCCCCCAATTTATAGGAACGGCCCATTAAAAATGGGCCGTTCTTTTTTTTAAAAATCTATTTCTAAACTAATAGGGCAATGATCACTGCCCATAATCTGATCATGAATTTCGGAGGACTTTACTTTGTCCCAAATAGATTCACTTACCAAAAAGTAGTCTAAACGCCAGCCCACGTTTCTACCCCTTGCACCACCACGTGCACTCCAAAAGGTATATTTATTGAACGTAGTAGGGTGTAGTTTTCTAAAACTATCAACTAAATTGACCTCTTTCAACATATGGTCAAACCCATCTATCTCCACTTGGGTAAATCCAGAAGTTTTGTTGTAATTACTTTTGGGGTTGGCTAAATCGTTCTCAGTATGTGCCACGTTAAAATCACCTGTAATGATCAACGGCTTTGATTTTGAAAGCTCTTTTAAGTAATTGGTAAAATCTTTATCCCATCCGGCACGGTAATCCAATCTTTTTAGTCCACTACCACTATTTGGAATATAGACGTTCACCAAATGAAAGTGTTCAAATTCAGAATGGGTAATCCTTCCTTCTAAATCATGAATTTCTACCCCCATATTCTTGTTGAACGCCACGGGTTTCTGTTTAGAAAGAATTCCAGTACCAGAATATCCTTTTCTTTCGGCGCTATTACTAAACAGTTCATAATCTGTAATTTCTTTCAATGCTTCGGCAACCTGATCATCTTGCGCTTTGGTTTCTTGAACACAAAACACATCGGCATCAAATTCCTTTACAATATCCTCAAATCCCTTTTTAACCGAAGCCCTAATTCCATTAACGTTCCACGATACTAATTTCATGCTTGCTATTTAGTTGTTCATTAATTCCTCTATCTCATCTGCCTTGATCGGAATATTCGCCATTAAGTTAAAAGGTTCTCCTTTTTCTTGAATAACCACATCATCTTCTAAACGAATACCCATATTTTCCGCAGGTATATAAATACCCGGCTCTACGGTAAATACCATATTGGCTTTCATTGGTGTTTTCAAAGCCCCATAATCATGCGTATTCAAACCAATATGGTGACTTGTACCGTGCATGAAGTATTTCTTGTATGCAGGCCATTCGGGATTTTCATTTTGTACATCGGCTTTATCCAACAAACCAAGACCTAAAAGTTCTGAGGTCATTATTTTACCACATTCCTTGTGATATTCTGCCCAAAGCGTACCCGGCACCAACATTTTGGTAGCATCGTCTTTTACACGTAAAACAGCATTATACACCTCCTTTTGGCGTTTGGTAAATTTTCCGCTTACAGGTATAGTTCTAGTAAGATCACTAGAATAATTGGCATATTCTGCAGCAGTATCCATCAAAATTAAGTCACCTGCGTTACATGGTTTATTATTCTCTAGATAGTGTAAAACATTAGCATTATTACCAGATGCAATAATTGGCGGATAAGCAAAACCTTTAGATTTGTTTCTTATGAACTCATGCAGCAACTCAGCCTCAATTTCATACTCCATTACCCCTGGTTTCACAAAACTTAGTAGTCTTCTAAATCCTTTTTCAGTGATATTACATGCCATTTGCATAATATCAATTTCCTCAGGTTCTTTTACCCCTCTAATTTCCTGCAAAATAGGATTACTCTTTGCTACGCGATGAGCAGGGTATTCACGCTTACATTTTTCAATAAACCGATCTTCTCTAGTCTGTGTTTCTACCGCCTGCCTGTAATGCTCGTTTGTATTAAAATAAATAGTCTCGGCTTCGGTCATTAGATCGAAGAAGATTTTATCAAAATCTTGCAACCAACAAATGGTTTCTATACCAGACACTTCCGTAGCCTTCTCCTTGGTTAATTTTTCACCTTCCCAAATGGCAATATGCTCATTGGTTTCACGAACAAACAAAACTTCGCGATGTTTTTTATTAATGGCATCGGGAAACAATACTAGTATCGTTTCTTCTTGATCAGCACCGGATAGGTAAAATATATCTCTATGTTGCTCAAAAGGCAAAACACTATCGGCTCCTATCGGGTAAATATCGTTAGAGTTAAAAACTGCAATACTTTTAGGTTGCATGCGGTCCATAAACTTCTTACGGTTCTTTATAAATAGGGAGTTAGGTATTTGATCGTATTTCATGAATTTATATTTTGATATAAAATTACGCATTATGTGTTGTTTCCTTAAAAAATAGGGCATGGAATTATAAAATTTACAAGAATGTTAGCACAACTTCTTAGCTACAAAATGGCTAACTTGTATACCTAAACCAAACAAAGACAACTCATGAGAAAAATTGCTTACCTCATCTTAGGTGCACTATGCTTACAGGCATGTTCAGAAACGCCGAAAGAAGAAACACAATCTGACCTTTTTGCCCATATTGATACCGAAATAAAACAAAATTCCAAAGGTTATAGCACGTTAAAGGAAGCTACCGAAACTATAGGTCATAGGTTAACAGGATCAACCAACGGTGCACAGGCAGAAGAATACACCTATAACAAATTCAAGGAATATGGTTTTGAAGATGTAGTTTACCAAACTTTTGAAGTTAAGGCATGGGCAAGAGGCGAAGTTTCTTTAACCATCAACGAGGATGATGTTAAGGTAGTGACCTTAGGTCATGCACCTGTAGAGGCACACGTTACCGGTGAAATTGTAGACATGGGCAATGGACTAGATGCAGACTACGCTGCCAACCCAGATGCCGTAAAAGGAAAAATAGCTTTGGTATATATTAATATTCTACCAGGTAGCGAAGAAGGGTTAAGCAATTTACACCGTAGCGAGAAAACGGCTTTAGCCATAAAATACGGTGCTATTGGTATTATTATCATTAACCAAGTGGATAATGGTGTTTTGCTTACAGGTACAGCTTCGGTTACAGGAGAGTTGATTCCAATACCTGCCGTATGTATTGGCAAGGAAGATGGTATGGCATTAAAAGAAACGTTGAAGACCAAAAAAGCTACCGCCAAAATTGACATGACCAATACAAGCGATATGATTAAGGCAAGAAACGTAGTTGCAACATTACCAGGTACGGAAATACCTCAAGAAGAAATTGTTATTGGTGGTCATTTAGATTCTTGGGATCTGGCTACCGGTGCCATAGATAACGGTATTGGTTCATTTGCGGTGCTTGATATTGCAAGGGCATTTAAGGCTAATAATCTACAGCCAAAAAGAACCGTGAAGTTTGTAATGTTCATGGGAGAGGAACAAGGTTTACTAGGTTCTAAATATTTGGTAGAACAAGCTGTTGAAAACAATACCATTGAGAACATCAAATATATGATGAACCTAGATATGTCCGGTAACCCAATAGGTATGAATGCCGGAGGTAAATTAGATAATGAACAGTTCTTTAAAGATTTAGGTGCTGCCATTCAAAAACAGGATACTATTTATCAAAACAAATTCTCCAACAGATCTGGGCTACATAGCGATCACCAACCATTTATGCTTGAAGGTGTGCCCATTTTATCGGTACATAGTAATTTAGACCGTTCTATCTACGGCTGCTACCATTCTGATTGTGACGATTTTCATTTGGTGAATGAAGACCATATGAAAAATACGGCACGTTTTGGCACAATGATGTTGTATGCTCTGGCAAATGCCGATACTTTACCAGCAACAAAAATGGATAGTGAAACCACTAAAGAATTCATGATCAAAAATGATTTAAAAGAGAAATTGATCATTGGCAACGAATGGAAATGGGAAGAGTAATCTCCATCAAAAGAATATTATTAAGGCAGGGCATTGTACCCGCATTACTCTGCCTTTCTTTTTTAGCAGGATGCTCTCAGCAGCCTGAAGAAAAACCAGTAGATTATTTTGAGCTTGTTCGCCCAGAATTCACGGGTCAGCTTGCCTATGAAACTACAGATTTTGTAGAAGATTATTGGCGTGTTGTGGGCAACACCGGTTTTGATAAAACAATTCACCTTATTGCAGATAGTCTAAAAGCAGCAGGTTATGTATTAGAAGAGGATGCAAAAATTGGTGACCGGTTTACCTACCGTATTGAAAAGCGAGCAATGAACCGTCAAACCTGGGAACCTGTTTCGGCATCATTACAAATTGTAGGTCAAGAAATGCCCTTGCTACTTTCGCAAACCAATAGAAACATGACTTATTTAAATTCGGCTTCTACCCCAAAAGAAGGTATTCAAGCAGAAGTTGTATGGGTAAAATCTGTTGAAGATATGGAGTCCGCCTCCATGAAAGGCAAAGTAGTTTTTGCAGAAATGAGTGCTAGAAAGTTGTACAAAACCGCAATAAAAAACGGGGCAATAGGAATTCTCACCTATGACAACCCAGGGTATTTACAACCAGAGAAAAATACCACTTCAATTCAATTTAGAAGTCTTCCTTCACCATCTGATAGTGATTTCTGGGGCATTGCCCTGTCATATGAAGCAAAAGAAAAATTAGTGGCGCAACTTAAAACAGGTGCTACTGAAGTTCTAGTAAAGATAGAAACCAAAAGATATCCATCCGAAGAACTGACCATTGTTGCTGATATTAAAGGAAGTGAATTGCCCAATGAACGTTTGGTGTACAGCGCACATGTTCAAGAACCCGGCGCAAATGACAACGCAACGGGTGTTGGCACGCAATTAGAAATGGCTAAAACCACAGCCAAATTATTCGGCGAAAATAAAATAGCCTTTAAAAGAACCATGACTTTTTTATGGGGCGATGAAATTGTTTCTACCAACCGGTATATTCAAGAAAATCCAGAGCGTGCAAAAGGAATTAAATGGGGAATTAGTCTTGATATGGTAGGCGAAAATACTGCAGTAACAGGCGGCACTTTCTTGATTGAAAAAATGCCAGACCCCAGTGCTATTTGGACTCGTGGCAATGATAAACACAGTGAATGGGGCGGTGATGTTTTAAAGTTAGAAAACATGAAACCACACTATTTAAATGATTTTATAACATCGACCTTTAAAGAACAGGGCGAATTTGCGAATTGGGTGGTAGAAACCAACCCGTTTGAAGGTGGAAGTGACCACACTCCGTTTTTACAAGCTGATATACCCGGACTTTTACTTTGGCATTTTACAGACCAATTTTACCATACCGATAATGATCGTATTGACAAGGTTTCAAAAGAAACCATGAAAAATGTGGGTACTGCGGCACTAGTGAGCGGACTCACCCTAGTAAATTCAAATACCGCATTTGCCTTAGAACAAATATCTTTATTGGAACAAAAAGCCATAGATCGTTTACAAACCGAATTTCAGTTAAGTGTTAACGCTATTAACACTGGCAACACTATTGAAAATGAAAAGGCTATTCTAGAAGCTTGGGAAGATTGGTACCTTAAAGCCATCTCAACTACCAATGATGTAGTTTCAAAATCAAATGGCAATATTAATGACGCCATAAAAGAATCACAATCAAGGGTGTCGTTAAAATCACAAGAATTGATTAAGAAATTGAATACCAGCTCTAAAAACTAATCAGTAACTTACCATCGGCAGCATCAAAAACATTATAATGAAACAGTTTTATTTCCTATTACTAACCGGTATTTCTATAGTATCGGCACAAGTTCAACCAACTACATCTGAAAAAATAGAGGAATCATTGATTGCCAAACAGGCTATGGATGCCAATTCACTGGTCAAAAATATTCCATTAAAAAATGTAGGTCCGTCTGTAATGAGTGGTCGTGTAGTAGATTTAGCGGTCAACGACAACAACCCAACAGAATATTACGTAGCATACGCTTCTGGCGGATTGTGGTACACCAACAATAACGGTAACACCTTTACTCCGGTAATGGATGAAACCCAAACCCAGAATCTTGGCGACATTGCGGTTCATTGGCAAAGCGGAACCATTTGGGTAGGTACGGGAGAAAATAACTCATCACGTTCATCATACGCCGGTATCGGGATATTAAAGTCTACCGATAAGGGTAAAACCTGGCAACATATGGGCTTATCAGATTCTCACCATATTGGGCGCATTGTGGTAAATCCTGATAATGCAAATGAAGTAACCGTAGGCGTAACTGGTCATTTATATTCTCCTAACAAAGAACGCGGCATTTACAAAACCACAGATGGCGGTAAAACTTGGAAAAAAACTTTGTTCATTGATGACAATACAGGCATCATCGATGTTGCGGTTTCCCCTAATAATTATCAGATGCAATACGCGGCAGCTTGGCAAAAAGATAGAAAAGCATGGAATTTTAGCGGTAGCGGAGAAGGTTCTGGCATTTACAAAAGTACAGATGCTGGCACCACTTGGACAAAAATTTCAACACCCTCAAGTGGCTTTCCTATGGGAGAAGGAGTTGGTAGAATTGGCTTGGCCGTTTTTGATGACAACATTGTTTATGCCGTTCATGACAATCAATTTAGAAGAGAAAAATCTAAAGAAAAAAAGGAGAAACAGTCGGGCTTAACAAAAGATGATTTTAAATCACTCTCCAAAGAACAGTTCTTGAAGCTGAACGACAAAGAGCTGAACGAATTTCTAAAAACCAATAATTTTCACGAAAAATATAGAGCTGCCAATGTCAAGCAAATGGTTCGTAGTAATGCCGTACAACCGGCAGACTTGGCATTATATTTAGAAGATGCCAACAGTATGTTGTTTGATACCCCGGTAATTGGTGCAGAAGTCTACCGAAGTAATGATGGCGGTAAAACTTGGTCAAAACAAAACGAAGACTATATAGACGACCTTTTTTACAGCTACGGCTACTATTTTGCCCAGATTTCAGTTGACCCTAATAATATTGATGCCATTTACTTAGCCGGCGTACCCATTATAGCATCTAAAGATGGCGGCAAAACATATACGTCAATTAATGGTGACAACGTTCATGCAGATCACCATGCATTATGGATCAATCCAAAATTACCCGGTCATCTCATTAACGGGAATGATGGCGGAGTTAACACGAGCTACGATGACGGTAAAAATTGGTTTAAGAACAACTCTCCCACAGTTGGTCAATTTTATGCCATTGCCGTAGATAATGAAAAACCATATAACATATATGGCGGATTACAAGATAACGGAGTTTGGAAGGGACCGCACAATGCAGAAGAAAACAGCGAATGGCAGCAAACAGGGCAATACCCTTGGAAATCCATTTTAGGCGGAGATGGTATGCAAGTAGAGATTGACGATCGCAACGCTAATATCGTTTACACGGGATATCAATTCGGAAATTATTTTAGAATCGATTTAGAAAAAAACCAAAGAAATTATATTCAACCAAAACATGAGCTAGGCGAGTCTCCTTACCGTTTCAACTGGCAAACTCCTATTTTACTTTCTCCCCATAACCAAGATATTTTATATATGGGCAGTAATAAAATGCATCGTTCCTTAAATAAAGGAGATACATGGGAAACTATCTCAACTGACCTGACCCAAGGAGGAAAACAAGGTAATGTAGCCTATGGCACCTTGACCACAATTTCTGAATCTACCTATAAATTTGGAATGTTATATACCGGTAGTGATGATGGTCTAATTCAACGAACTGATAACGGTGGTGGTAGTTGGATAACCGTATCTAACAACCTACCTCAAAATTTATGGGTAAGTAGGGTCATTACTTCAAAACATAACGAAAATAGAGTATATGCTACGTTAAACGGTTACCGTTCAGATGACTTTACTCCCTATGTTTTTGTAAGTGACGACAAAGGGTCTACTTGGAAAAACATTTCTAATAACATTCCTACATCTGCCGTGAATGTTATAGTAGAAGACCCGGAAAATGAAAACCTTTTATTTGTTGGTACGGATAACGGTTTATACGTTTCATTGGATAGGGGAACAACATGGCAGTCTTTCCAAAATGGAATGCCCTATGTTGCCGTTCATGATTTGGTCATACAACAAGATGCCAAACATTTAGTGGTGGGTACGCATGGTAGAAGTATTTATACCGCAAATATCGCTGCGCTTCAAAATTTGACTTCAGAAATTCAGAACAAAGCGCTGCACGTATATACATTAAAGAATATTAAACATTCTTCACGTTGGGGTAATTCTTGGAGCTCTTGGTCAAAACCGAGAACACCTGGATTAGATATTACCTTCTACTCTGATAGTGATGATGTGTATGAAGCCAAAATAGTATCGTCAGATGATATTGTAGTGAGTGAAACTGAAATTATTGCAGACAAAGGTTTAAATGTTTTATCCTATGATGTTGCTTTCTCTAAAATTGGCAAGATGAATTACCTTAAAAAACACAAAACCGTTTTAAAACAAGCTGATAATGGGAGCACCTATCTACCAAAAGGAACCTATACCATAGAAATCAAAGGAAACGGAACTGTTGAAAAAACAACTTTTGATATAGAATAGTACAATGAAAATAGTAGATTGGAACGAGCTACCAGAACTAGGTGTTAGCCATGACCCAAGTATTAAGAAAAAGACATTGATAAATCGTGGTGAAATACCACAATTAATGATGTACGGTACCGCTGTTTTCAAGCCTGGTCAAAAAGTTGAGCTTCATAAACATGATACTATGTTTGAAGTTTTTCATATACAGACCGGTAAAGCCGTATTTACTATTTCAGGAAAGGATTATGAGGTTGGCCCTGGAAAATGCATTACTATAAACCCTGGTGAAATACATGGTCAACACAACCCATTTGACCAAAATGTAACTTGGACTTATTTTGGAATAGCTACAGATTAAGAATTATTATTTATGGAACTCACTTTAGGCATACCGGCACTACTTTTCCCTGCCATTTCATTGACAATGTTGGCATACAATGCAAGATACTTGGCTATTGCCGCATTAATACGCCAATTACATCAAAAATATCAAGAAACGGCATCGCAATCCGTTGGCCTACAAGTTCAAAAATTACGTAAACGCCTCACCATTATCAAAAACATGCAAGCCACTGCGATCTTCAGTTTTTTATTGGCGGTAATTACAATGACGCTAATCTATGTTGAACTTACATTTTGGGCAAATTTGATATTTAGCATTAGTTTATTTGCGCTAATGGTGTCTTTGGTTTTATCCTTGATCGAGGTTCAGCTATCGACAAAAGCACTAGAAATCCAGCTAAAGGATATGGAGAACTAATGGAGTTACTTGTTTAAAGAACCCCAAACTAATTACCTTACCGTTCGTCGATGTTTTTATAAGCTATTTAACTAATATCCAGTATATTTGCCGTCCGATAATTAATTGGCATGAAAAAAGTTCGAGATCTCGAATTAATTAATCAAATACGGGAAATAAGGGAGTTTGAATTTGGCGTATTCTATTTCTTTAAAGGTGGTATTGTAATATCTGAAATGCACGAAGGCGTTCTCTTTAGATGGGACAATGCAAAAAAAGCCGTTTATGCCGCCCAAGAAATTTACGACGATCATATTCCATTCATTTATATTGCCAATAGAATCAATAGATACCATGTAGCTCCTTTTGACTGGTTCAAGTTCTACAAAAATAGGTTTGATATGCAACATATTGCTGCGGTAGGTCCTTTAAAAGGTCATGCGTTAAGCATGTTCTTAAAAAAATTAATCTTCCCAAAAAGGATAAAAAGGTTCGTAGATTTAGACAAAGCTGTGGCTTGGGCAACTGAAATTTCCGAAAAATCTACAGAATCAGTAAATTAACATTATAATTTTGTTGAAAGATTAATTATTTGAAAGCCTTATTTACAAAAAAATCTTAAACATCTTCAAAATAGATTTTATAATCAGTCTAAATAGACATACTAAATCCTGTTAATTCTTGTTAATAACTAGCTTGTGATGTAAATTCGCATATAAAATTATCAACTAATGAGCGGATTTTTTAAATCTTCGATTGGTAGAAAGTACGCAATGGCACTTTCTGCTTTCTTTTTAATGTTTTTTCTACTTCAGCATTTTGCAATTAACATTTTATCGGTTTTCAGTCCTAATGCCTTCAATGAAGCTTCGCACTTTATGGGTACATTTTGGGCCGTACAATATGTTCTGCAGCCTGTTTTAATTTTCGGTGTAATCTATCATTTTGTGATGGGTTTCATCTTAGAAGCCAAAAACAGAAGTGCTAGGGTAAAAAAATACGCAAAAAACAATGGTGCTGCCAATTCATCATGGATGAGCCGTAATATGATTTACAGCGGTTTGTGCATTTTGGCATTTTTGGTACTTCACTTTATTGATTTCTGGATCCCAGAAATCAATACAAAATATATTCAAGGCGATATGTCTGGTTTATTGGGTAACGGTGAAGGCTTTCGTTATTATGAGGAACTTGCCCATAAGTTTGAAAGCCCATTACGTGTTGGCGCTTATGTAATCGCCTTCGTATTCTTATCGTTACACCTAATGCATGGCTTTAGTTCTGCATTTCAGTCTGCCGGTGCAACTAGCATGAGAAAAGAAAAATTACAATTGTTTGGTAAAGCGTATGCTATCATAATTCCACTAGGATTTATTTTCATTGCACTTTTTCATCATTTTAATCATCATTAATACCTATTACTTATGTCTGTATTAGACTCAAAAGTACCTAAAGGTCCGTTGAAAACGAAGTGGACCGATTATAAGAACCATATAGATTTGGTAAACCCTGCCAACAAACGTAATATAGATGTTATTGTAGTTGGAACAGGATTGGCGGGTGGTTCTGCTGCTGCAACTTTAGCAGAATTAGGCTATAATGTAAAAACATTTTGCTATCAAGATTCTCCAAGAAGGGCACACTCTATTGCTGCACAAGGTGGTATTAACGCAGCAAAAAATTACCAAGGTGATGGTGATTCTACATACCGTTTATTTTACGATACCGTAAAAGGTGGTGATTACCGTTCAAGAGAAGCAAACGTATATAGATTAGCAGAAGTTTCTGCAAATATTATTGACCAGTGTGTGGCACAAGGGGTTCCTTTTGCACGTGATTATGGCGGACTATTAGACAACCGTTCATTTGGTGGTGTATTGGTTTCAAGAACTTTTTACGCCAAAGGTCAAACCGGACAACAATTATTATTAGGTGCTTATTCTGCAATGAACAGACAAATTGCCCGTGGTAAAATTACCCCGTTCAATCGTCATGAAATGTTAGATGTAGTAAAAGTTGATGGTAAGGCTCGTGGTATTATTGCCCGTAACTTGGTTACCGGTGAAATTGAGCGCCACTCTGCACATGCAGTGGTTATTGCCTCTGGTGGATATGGTAATGTATATTTCCTTTCGACCAACGCAATGGGATCTAATGCAACAGCTGCTTGGAAAATCCATAAAAAAGGAGCGTTCTTTGCCAACCCTTGCTATACTCAAATTCACCCAACCTGTATTCCACGTTCAGGTGACTATCAGTCTAAACTGACTTTGATGTCAGAATCTTTACGTAACGATGGTCGTATTTGGGTTCCTAAAAGCCTAGAAGATGTTAAAGCAATTCGCGAGGGCAAAAAGAAACCTACAGATTTATCTGAAGACGAAAGAGATTATTACTTAGAAAGAAGATACCCTGCATTTGGTAACCTTGTACCACGTGATGTTGCATCAAGAGCGGCAAAAGAACGTTGTGATGCCGGTTATGGTGTAAATGCTACCGGTGAAGCTGTTTATTTGGATTTTGCCTCTGCTATTGAAAGATATGGTAAAGAGCAAGCTAAAATTCATAACATCAACAATGCTTCTGCTGACAAAATATATGAACTAGGTGCGGCTATAGTAAAAGCGAAATACGGTAACCTTTTTCAGATGTACGAAAAAATCGTAGATCAAGATCCGTACAAAACACCAATGATGATTTACCCTGCAGTACACTATACCATGGGTGGTGTTTGGGTTGATTATAATTTAATGACTACTGTTGATGGTCTTTACTGTATTGGTGAAGCTAACTTCTCTGATCACGGTGCCAACAGGTTAGGTGCCTCTGCGTTAATGCAAGGTCTTGCAGACGGTTATTTTGTATTACCATATACCATTGGCGATTACTTATCCAATGAAATTAGAACAGGTAAAATTGCTACTGATTCCCCTGAATTTGATGAAGCAGAAAAATCTGTAAAAGATAGAATTGATTTCTTCATCAATAATAAGGGACAACATTCTGTTGATTATTACCACAAGAGACTAGGTAAAATTATGTGGGATAAATGTGGTATGTCCCGTAATGCGGAAGGTTTAAAAGAAGCTGCAAAAGAAATTAAGGAACTAAGAGAAAGTTTCTGGAAAGAAGTTAATGTTCCAGGTGCTGCCAACGAAATGAACCCTGAATTGGAAAAAGCGGGTCGTGTAGCAGATTTCTTGGAGTTGGGTGAATTGTTCGCAAAAGATGCTTTGGTAAGAGAAGAATCTTGTGGAGGACACTTTAGAGAAGAATCCGTTGAAATTGGCGGGGAACAAGCAGGTGAGGCAAAACGTAACGATGCTGAATTTGCCTTTGTTTCGGCTTGGGAATATAAAGGAGAACCTGGTGATGCTGTTTTGCATAAGGAGCAATTAGAGTTCAACGAAATAGAATTAAAACAAAGAAGTTATAAGTAGTTGATGGTTGCTAGTTGCTGGTTTTAATGAACCAACAACGAACAACGAACAACCAAAAACGAAATAATTATGAATCTGACATTAAAAATCTGGAGACAAAAGGGACCAAAAGATAAAGGTTCTATGGTCGATTATAAGGTAACGGATATATCTGAACATATGTCTTTCTTAGAAATGATGGATGTTCTTAACGAGCAATTGATCAACCAAGGAGAAGAACCAGTAGCTTTTGACCATGATTGTCGTGAAGGTATTTGTGGTATGTGTTCAATGTACATCAATGGTGAGGCCCACGGTCCTGATAGAGGTGTTACAACATGTCAATTACACATGCGTATGTTCAAAGATGGCGACACTATCACTATTGAGCCATTTAGAGCAAAGGCATTTCCTGTAATTAAAGATTTAGTGGTAGACAGAAGTTCTTTTGATCGTATTCAGCACGCTGGTGGATATATTTCTGTAAACACTTCTGGTAATACCCAAGATGCAAATGCCATTCCTATTTCAAAGCACGCAGCTGATGAAGCTATGGATGCCGCTACCTGTATTGGTTGTGGAGCTTGTGTAGCAAGTTGCAAAAATGCCTCTGCAATGTTATTTGTTGGCGCAAAAGTATCACAATATGCATTATTACCTCAAGGTCAAGTAGAAGCCGTAGATCGTGTGAAGAACATGGTAGCACAAATGGATTTGGAAGGTTTTGGTAACTGTACCAATACCGGTGCTTGTGAAATTGAATGTCCTAAAGGAATTTCTTTAGAGAATATTGCAAGAATGAACCGCGAGTATTTAAGTGCTAACGTTAAAAGTTAGACTTAAAAATCATAAAATTTTAAAAATCCCGACCATTAAGGTTCGGGATTTTTTATTTTTAAGACATGTCAAAAGACTATAAACAAGAGCGAATTAAAGTACCACGATTCAATGAGGAATGTGGTTTTTACACTACTCCACAACGTTCTAAGATAATGAGTAAAATACGGGGTAAGAACACCAAACCCGAACTTGCCTTTAGAAAAGCCCTTTATGCCGCTGGATATAGATATCGCATTGATTATAAAAAGCTAATAGGCAAACCAGATATAGCCCTGCCTAAGTACAAAACAGTAATATTCATTGATGGTGAATATTGGCATGGTAAAAATTGGGAAGAGCATAAACCAAAAATTAAGACCAATCGTGATTTTTGGATTGCAAAAATTGAACGTAATATACAACGCGATCAAGAAGTTAACCAAGAACTAAAAAGATTAGGATACACTGTATTTAGGTTCTGGGAAACCCAAGTGAAAAAGGATCTTGAAAATTGCTTACAAATAACTATAAGCCATCTAAATTCTTTTGAAAAGAGCACAAAATAATATGTATAAAGTTCATTTAGCAAATGTTTAACCCTTGAAACTCCTTTATTAATAAGGCTTTAACGGACATTACTCCCTTTGGTGTGTAACTTAGTATCAAAGAAATTATTAATCGTTAAAAACTATATATTATGAAGAGGATAGCAATATTAGCTACAAATGGATTTGAAGAAAGTGAATTAAAATCTCCAAAAGAAGCCATGGAGAAAGAAGGCTTTAACGTAGATATTGTAAGTTTAGAAAAAGGAGAAATAAAAGGTTGGGCAGACGGTAACTGGTCTAACAGTTACACCGTAGATAAAACCTTGAACGAAGTTAGAGCTGAGGATTATAATGCATTGGTATTACCTGGCGGAGTAATTAACCCAGATTTACTTAGAAGGGAAGAAACGGCTTTAGATTTTGTACGAGACTTTTTTAAATTGAAAAAACCTGTAGCAGCTATTTGCCATGCACCATGGACATTGATTAGTGCAGGTGTAGTAAAAGGAAGAAAAATGACTTCATTTCACTCCATTAAAGATGACTTAATAAATGCAGGAGCTGATTGGGTAGACCAAGAAGTTGTTGTTGACGAAGGATTCGTGACAAGTAGAAATCCGGATGATTTACCTGCTTTTAATTCTAAATTAGTTGAAGAAATAAAAGAAGGAAAGCATGAAATGCAACATGCATAATGCATCTGAAGTGGAATGTAGAAGCCCAGCCATTTGGTTGGGCTTTTTTTATGTCCGTATTTAAAATTCATACATTTACTTCTATGAACTATGAACATCTTATAAACGCATCAAAATTACCAGATGTAAAGACGACGATTTTCACAACAATAGGCAATCTTGCAAGAAAACATGATGCCATTGATCTTTCTCAAGGATTTCCAAATTTTGAGGCAGATGAGAAACTAAAATCCTTGGTAAGCCATGCTATACATCAAGGCTATAACCAATATGCACCCATGCCTGGTTATTTTGGCTTAAGAGAAATTATTTCCGATAAAATAAACACACTACATAACAAACATTACAACCCAGAAAAAGAAATTACCGTAACCATAGGTGCAACTGAAGCTATTTTTACGGCTATTACAGCCTTTATTAGCAAAGGTGATGAGGTTATCGTTATAAAACCTGCTTACGACTGTTATGAGCCCGCTATTCTTCTTAATGGTGGCATTCCAGTGTATGTACAACTCAATGCACCAGACTATAGCATAGATTGGGAAGCCTTTCAGGAAAAAATCACCAGTAAAACTAAAATGGTGATTTTAAATACACCCCATAACCCCAGTGGAACGGTTTTATCTAAATGGGATATGGAGCAACTACAGACCATTTTAAAACCTACCAACATCATATTATTGAGTGATGAAGTTTATGAACATATTATTTTTGATGATCAAGCGCATGAAAGCGCATCAAGATATCCAGAACTGGCCCAGAGAAGTTTTGTGTGTGCCTCTTTTGGCAAAACTTTTCATGTTACCGATTGGAAGGTAGGGTATTGCGTAGCACCAAATGAACTAATGGCCGAATTTAGAAAGGTGCATCAATTTGCGGTATTTTGCGTGGACCATCCTGTTCAACGGGCATTGGCAACTTATTTACAAAACCCTTCCAATTATCTACATTTGAATGATTTTTACCAGGAAAAACGAGATTTATTTCTTATTGGGATAAAATCGTCCAAGTTTAAATATAAGCCATCACAAGGAACGTACTTTCAATTATTGGATTACTCCGCTATATCCACGGAATTTGATGAAGCTATGGGTGAACGCTTAATTAAACAAAACGGTATAGCCTCAATTCCTATTTCATCGTTCAATGTTGAAAATAGAAATGACCATATGCTCAGGTTTTGCTTTGCAAAAAAGACAGCTACCCTTGAAAAGGCAATTGAGATTTTGAACAGCCTATAAGCTTCAATTTATAAGGCAGCGTTTACTTTCTTCATAAATGCTCCAATTTTATTCGGTTCTAACCAACGTGTAACGACTACAAGATCATTTTCTTTGTCTATAACTATAAAATTACCTCCAAAACCGGCAGCGTAATAAATGTTTTCAGATAATCCTTCCCAATGTCTTGCACCCTTTTTATTCAACCACCACATATACCCATAGTTACTATTAGGTATGGATGGTGTTGTTGCCTTTCTAATCCAATCTTTGGAAATCAATTGTTTATTTTCCCACCTACCATTATTTAAGAACAACAGACCAAAGCGTGCCATATCTTGGGTACTGATAAACATTCCTGCCCCTGAATGACCTCCTCCAGTGACCGATTTCATTTGTAGACCATCTATCTCTGTCCATGCATTGTCATAGCCATACCAACGCCATGTAGTAGATGCCCCAATATTATCCATAATATTTTCCTTTAGTACCAACGGCATTGGTTTACGCCAAACCTGGGTTAGGGAATATGCCAAAACATTTACACGAACATCATTATATTCCATAACAGTACCTGGCTCTTTGGGCATTTCCATTTTCCAGTCATCAATATTTCCTTTACTTGGCGGTCTATCTGCCCAGTCCTTACCTCCCCATAGCTCACCTGACCAAGCCGAGTTTTGCTGTAGAAGATGTTCCCATGTAATTTTGGAATTATGGGCACCATCAAAAGTACCGTCCCATACGTAATCACCAACCAAATTTTTAGTGTCTTCAATGAGACCTTGGTCTTCTGCAAGACCGGCCATGGTGCTTAAAAAACTTTTAGTTACACTAAAGGTCATATCCACTCTCTTTGTATCTCCCCACTGTGCAACCACATAGCCATTCTTTAAAATCATACCAGCAGGTCCGCCTCTTTTCTTTGTAGGTCCCAATATTTTATGAAAAGGTTCGCGCTCAAAACCCTTAACAATTGCTATACGTAAATCTCTAGACCCAGAGTATTCATTGTCTTCTGCAAAAGCAATAGCTTCTTGCAATAATGCGTCTTTAATTTTAAAATCTTTTGGAGCACGCTGTTCCCAAGAAGCGTTCGCATTGGGAAAGTAATAATCTTGAGCATGAATATTTCCAATTAAGAAAATAGTCAAAAAGATGATAAGAGAATATTTCATAAATGTTGGTTTAAAGTTACAAGGTACTTAAATCGAACTGCATTAACCAATCGGTCTGTTCATCTGAGCCTATGAAATACGGGTGGGTATCAAATTTTTGAAAACCGTGACGTTCATAAAATTTAATTGCCCTTACATTTTCTTCCCATACCCCTAACCATAGCATTTTCTTCTTTTTTATTAATGCTATATTTTTAATGTGATGCAAAAATTGTTTCCCTAAACCTAAATTTTGATACTCCTTTAAAACATAGATGCGTTCTAACTCTATGCTATCAGCTCTTTTAACGTCTGATTGCGCAGAAAGTACGTTGAGTTTAAAATAACCCACCAACATATCATTTCTGAATACGAAATAAAACTCGCTGTTGGCATTTAAAAGTTCAGATTTAATTTTATTAAGGGCAAAAGCCTTTTCTATATAATCTTTAAAATCTGCCGGGTCGTTATCTTTTTCAAAGGCATTTACGAAGGTCTGCTCAGAAATCAATCTTAATTGTACCGCATCTTTAAGAGAACATTTGGTAAATGTGAGTTCCATATTACTAAAATAGAAAAAGGAGCAAATTACTTTGCTCCTAATCGGGGGAAATTCTATAAAAAGGTTGATTTGATAACTTATCTGTTTTTAATACCGCTCTACAAAAGCGGTATTATTATTCGCGGGCATTTTTCATATGCGAACTTTTATTGTTTTTCTGCAAATAATTTTCCTTCTGTTCTCATTAAAATAGTACCATTGTCGGTTTCTTCCATTTTTACAAAATCGTCGGGGAAATCTGTGCCTGGATAGCTTACTATATAAATTCCGTCGTGAACACTCCAAATGAAATCTGTTAGGTAAACCACTTGACCCTTGTTATAGCCATGAAACCTACCTAAATAAACGTCATTGAAAATCCATTCCTCATTATCAACCACTATTTTATTTTCATTGGTAGCAGTTTTCACTGTATGCTGCCAAATACCGATTATGGGGTCATTGTTCTCCTCTATTTTGGAACATGAGGTAACCAGTACCATCAGAACCAGGTAGTTGAATACATACTTCATATTAGGTTAAGTTTCAAAAGCGATTTGGGATTCACTCTTAATTACCATACAAATATATGTAGTCTTTTTCTTACTAAATAATATTTGTGGTAAAACTTAGCCAAACTGTTGTGAACTTCTACTGATTGGTTTATGAATTGAGCACCGTAATAATATTTAAAGAAATATCTAGACATGGTGCAAAAAAAAAGAGCGACATATTAGTCGCTCTTTTTTTTAATTCTTTAAAGTTAATTTATAGCATAAACAGCTTTTTAGTAAGTCTAAGAAATCCGCTTAAAAAGTCATTTCTGTAAACCTGTACCTTATGTTCTGGTGTAATGTTGTTTGTTTGAGAATTCATGGTGGTTAAGGAATTAATAGATTAAGGGTTTTATTGAGACCTAAAGATATATTTGTTTCCCCCAATTCTAACAAAAATTGTTGTGTATAGAATATAACCTGTTGTGAAAAAAATGAAAAGCACATTTCACCGATGAATTCTCGGTATTCTAAACTTCCATTTCTTTAACCTGATCAGGTACAATTAACTGACCCTCCGTAGCCTTCTTAATTTCATCAACACTAACACCAGGTGCTCTCTCTAACAATAGAAATCCGTTCTCGGTTACCTCTAGAACAGCTAAGTTGGTAACTATCTTTTTTACGCAACCCACACCCGTTAATGGCAAACTACAACGTTTTAATAGCTTAGAATCCCCAGCTCTATTGGTATGCATCATCGCAACTATGATATTCTCCGCTGAAGCTACAAGATCCATAGCGCCACCCATTCCCTTCACCATTTTACCGGGTATTTTCCAATTGGCTATATCGCCATTCTCAGCAACTTCCATTGCCCCCAAAATAGTCAAATCAACATGCTTACCCCTTATCATGGCAAAGCTTGTGGCCGAGTCGAAAAAAGAAGCTCCAGGTAATGCTGTTATCGTTTGTTTACCGGCATTGATCAAATCTGCATCTTCTTCGCCTTCCACTGGAAAGGGACCCATACCTAAAATTCCGTTTTCACTTTGAAACTCCACGCTAATATCATCTCGCACATAATTTGCGACCAAGGTAGGAATACCAATACCTAGATTAACATAATAACCGTCTTCTACTTCTTGTGCAATTCTTTTTGCAATTCCGTTTTTATCTAACATGAGCTTATTTTTGACGTACAGTTCTTTGTTCTATTCTTTTCTCATAATCCTTACCCTGAAATATGCGTTGCACAAAAATACCAGGTATATGTATTTGGTTTGGATCCAACTCACCTTCGGGCACCAACTCTTCTACCTCCGCAACGGTAATTTTAGCGGCTCCGCACATACAAGGATTAAAATTACGTGCCGTACCCTTAAAAATTAAATTTCCGGCAGCATCTCCCTTCCAAGCTTTTACAAAAGCATAATCTGCCTTAAATGCTTCTTCTAAAATGTACATTTTACCATTGAATTCTCTAACCTCCTTACCTTCGGCTACTTCTGTACCATATCCAGCAGGAGTATAAAATGCGGGAAAACCAGCCTGGGCAGCCCTACATTTTTCAGCCAATGTGCCCTGTGGTGTCAACTCTACCTCTAACTCACCACTTAACATTTGTCTTTCAAATTCATCGTTTTCACCAACGTAAGAAGATACCATTTTCTTAATTTGATGTTGATGCAACAATAATCCCAAGCCAAAATCATCCACTCCCGCGTTATTGGATATACAGGTAATATCCTTTACACCCAATCTTACTAGTTCAGTAATTGCATTTTCGGGTATACCGCAAAGACCAAATCCGCCCAACATAAAGGTCATTCCATCTTTAACGCCCGCTAAAGCTTCGGTTACATTATTTACAGTTTTACGTATCATTTTGTTATTAATTATCTTGTTACTAAAATACCGAATATAAATGGGATAAAATAAAAAAAGGTCTTAGCGCACGCCAAGACCTTTTTTAAATACATTACATTATCTCTTAAAAATCCAAATCATCTAGATCATCATCTGTGTCCGAATCAGTATTAGTGCCTTCTACAAATTTATCGCAATCAATTTCAATGGACATATTTTCAGGTTTAACAAAGTCTTCTTTTGAAATACCCAACTCCTCATCAGCATAATTCTTGGTCATATATAGCCCCCATATAGGCAAAGCCATAGAGGCACCTTGACCATATGTGATACTTTTAAAGTGAACCGATCGTTCTTCACCGCCAACCCATACTCCGGTAACAAGATTAGGCACCATACCCATAAACCAACCATCACTATTGTTTTGAGTGGTACCTGTTTTACCCGCAATAGGGTTGGTTAACTTATAAGGATAACCCGTTATAATTTCATCATACTCCGGTCTCCATTTATTAAACCCAGTTGTTCTTAAACGTGTACCTGAACCACCTTGGGTTACACCCTTCATTAGGTCTAAAATAGCATAAGAAACATCTTTACTTAAAACATCCTTTGTTTCTGGTACATACTCATATAGTACGGTACCATCTTTATTTTCAATACGTGTAACCATAACAGGCTTAACATATACACCTTGATTTGCAAAGGCACCATATGCACCAACCATTTCATATACATTAACATCTAACGTACCTAAAGCAATTGAAGGTACTTCTAGAATATCTCCCGTAAGACCAAGATTACGTACCATGCTCACTACAGATTTTGGTCCCACTTCATCAATCAATTGTGCCGTAACGGTGTTTACAGAGTTTGCTAAGGCTTTCTTTAAAGAATAGCTATTACCAGAATATTTGAGGTTAGAGTTTCTTGGACACCAAGGCTCCATGTTACCGTGTTTGCCCGCTTCTATACAATATTGTGTATCTGGGCGAGTTTCGCAAGGAGATAAGCGCAATTGGTCTATAGCGGCAGCATATACAAAAGGTTTAAACGTAGAACCTGCTTGTCTTGCTCCTTGAATTACATTATCATATTGAAAATGCTTGTAATTAATACCACCTACCCATGCTTTTACATGACCCGTTTGTGGTTCCATGGACATCATTGCCGTTCTTAAAAATGCTTTATAATAACGAATAGAGTCTCGCGGAGTTAAAATTGTATCTTTTTCTTTTGTTGGACTTTTCCAATCAAAAACGGTCATCTCTGTTTTCTTATCAAAAGACTCTCGAATCTCTTTTTCAGATTTACCCTCGCTTTTCATAATCTTCCATCGATCGGAATTTTTCATAGCCCGTTCCATAATTGCCTTTGTTTCTTCTGGCGTAATATCCAAGAAAGGCGCGGTTTTATTTCTATCCGGTGTATTTTGATGAAAGAACTCCGCTTGCAATTTTGTCATGTGCTCATTGACCGCTTCTTCTGCATTAGCCTGCATTTTTGAATCAATGGTAGTGTAAATTTTGAGTCCGTCTAAATACAAATTATACTTGTCCGGTTCATCACCAATGGCTGGCTTTGGATTTTTATCGATCCAATCTTTCATGAAACGCTGCAAATACATTCTAAAATAAGTAGCTAGACCTACGCTATGTGTTTCAGGATTGTAATTGATATCCATTTTCATAGCCTGAAGCGAATCTTTCTCCACTTCCGTGATGTAATCATATTTTGCCATTTGGGCAAGAACAACATCCCTACGGGTCTTTACCATTTCTTCTCTACGCAATGGATTAAAAAGCGATGAGTTCTTGAACATACCCACCAACATAGCAGATTCTTCAATTTTAAGATCCTTAGGTTCTTTACCAAAATATATACGAGCAGCCGATCTAATACCATCTGCGTTGTTACCAAAATCATAGATATTGAAATACATACTTATGATTTCTTCTTTGGTATAACTACGCTCTAACCGAATAGCAAGTACCCATTCTTTTATTTTTTGTTTTATAGCATCGAACTTGCTTCTAGAACGAACCCCAACGAAAAGCTGACGCGCCAATTGCTGCGAAATGGTACTGGCACCACCTTTACTTCCCAAATATGCGAATGCCCTTACTGTACCACGAGCATCAATACCCGAATGGTCTCTAAAACGAGCATCTTCCGTTGCAATAAGTGCATTGACCAGATTATCCGGAAGTTCTTCAAACTTTACATCTGTACGGTTATCATCTAAATAGAACTTACCCAAAAGTTTACCATCTGAAGATATAATCTGTGATGCCAAATTGGTTTGTGGATTCTCCAAATACTCATAGGGTGGCAATTCACCGAACAGCCCCCATGAGGCAGATAAAAATATTAGTGCCACTAAGGCAATACCAGATGCAAATAAGATCCAAAACCACAAGATGAATTTGGAAAAATTGTTGGTTGTTTTCTTTTTTACCGCTTTTGCCATTTTTTAAGGGGTGCTTTTTGTTACTTCTATACCTACATCAGTAATACCTTCTAGGTTAATAATACCAGAAACATTACCGTTTTTACGCATTGCTTGGGATACCTCAATAGTATATACGCCAGAAGTGGAAAAAACGATGTTTTCCTTATACCACAATTTACTTTCCTTTATACTACCATTGCCCTTGCCCAACCATGTACCGTCTGGTAAAGACATGGCATATTCAAGTGTGTCTTTAGTAACCTCACCTTCAGGTGTAGTTAGAGCTGCAATAATAAATAAATTACTATATGGAAAGGTATTGTCGTTTCTTACATTAATAAAGATATCATGTTCCGTAACGGTATCCATTTCACTTAGAGAAAACTCTAAAACATTATCCTTGTTCCAAACACCATCTTCCAATGTTCGGTATTCAGATTTTATAATATTGCTGTCACAAGAAGCAAAGAGCACAAGTGCTAAAAAACAACAAAATATACTACGCATTCTTCTTTTGATTTCTATTACGATTTCTATTCTTGTTCTTATTACGGTTTCGATTCTTGTTCTTGTTTCTGTTCTTGTTCCTGTTTCCTCCGCCTTTAGGCTTATCAAAACGGGTAAGACTATCTTGACCAACAACATTCTCAAAAACTACTTTTTCCTCTACTACAATTTCCATTGCGTACATTTCAAGGCTAGCTACCTTTTCCTTCTTTTTATTTTTTTGAAGGATTTCATTGACCTGATCTTTAGAAAGCACGTGCCAATTGCCCGGATCTTCTTTATAAGAAAACCAAAGCATTTCTTTAAAAATATCCGTTTTTTGACAGAAAGCTAAACCTTTCTCCGTAAACAACTTTGTATCTTGGGAAGGAAAGTCTTTAAGCGCATCTAAATACACATCTAGCTCATAATTTAAACAGCACTTAAGCTTACCACATTGACCTGCCAACTTTTGCGGGTTCAATGATAATTGTTGGTAGCGTGCCGCAGAGGTACTTACCGATCTAAAATCGGTCAACCAAGTAGAACAACATAATTCTCTACCACAAGAACCTATACCACCTAGACGCTGGGCTTCTTGCCTATAGCCTATTTGACGCATTTCTATTCTAATGCCAAAAGCCTTGGCCATGTCTTTTATCAACTGACGAAAATCTACACGCTCATCTGCCGTATAATAGAACGTAGCTTTAGAGCCATCACCTTGAAACTCAACATCGGAAATTTTCATTTGAAGTTTTAAGATAATAGCTATTTCCCGTGCTCTTTTCTTAATTTCTTCTTCTCGATCTCTACATTTTTGCCAAATATCAATGTCTTTTTGGCTGGCTTTTCTATAGATTTTAGGAGCCTCTTCTTCTTTAAAGGATTCCTTTTTTCGTTTCATTTGCACACGAACAAGCTCACCCGTTAAGGTAACCATGCCAATATCATGACCTGACTGTGCTTGTGTGGCAACTATGTCGCCAATGGAAAGTGAGAGATTTTCAGTATTCCTAAAAAACTCTTTTCTACTATTTTTAAATCTTACCTCAACAAAATCGAATGGTCGTTCCCCATTTGGGAGCGACATATTTGAAAGCCAGTCAAAAACTGTCAGTTTATTGCAACCATCTGTACCGCAAGTACCGTTATTCTTGCATCCCTTTGGTTGTCCATCCTTACCGGTAGAACAACTACTACAACCCATATTATATATATTGATTTGGTCGAATTTTCTAAAATTCACCAAAAAAGGTTCATAAAAAACTTATAGGTAAAGATACAGTTTTTTTAATGTGAAATAAAAGCTAAGTTCTCTCTAACCGTTTTAAAAAGCTTCAATAATTATTAGTCGCCCATAGGGTTGTCACAACAAAAGAGCGTTCAAAAAGCAAGCTTTAAACACCTAAAACAGCCTTAGCTCTGACGTTTACTATACAAACGAAGCTCTATTTTTTAAACTTCAATACCTCAGACCGTCCTTTCTTGAATATCTTATTGCTGACTACCTTACCTTTTCTTAGCGCCTTTTGCTCTTCATATGGTAACTCATGTACTTCCTTACAAGCATCTGAACAACAATTATTCATCTTTTCCGCACAAGACTTACATTGAATAAATAATAAGTGGCAAGCTTCATTGGCACAGTTCACGTGATCATCGCAAGGTGCGCCACATTGGTGGCAATTGGCAATGATGTCATCACTAATACGCTCTCCCCTTCTGTGGTCAAAAACAAAGTTCTTACCTCTAAACTTATTTTCAAGCTTCATTTGTTCCACTTGTCTGGTATATTCAATAATACCCCCTTCTAACTGATAAACCTGCTCAAAACCTTTATGTTTATAATAAGCACTGGCTTTTTCACATCTAATGCCACCGGTACAGTACATTACAAGTTTCTTGTCTTTCTTATGATCTGCCAAGTCCTTTTCAATGATATCCAACGAATCTCTAAACGTATCAACATCTGGAGTTATGGCGTTTTTAAAATGACCTATTTCACTTTCATAATGGTTACGCATATCCACTAGCACCGTATCTGGATCTTCAATAAGCTCATTGAACTGTTCTGCCCCCACGTGAATACCTTTGTTGGTTACATCAAAAGAATTATCCTCTAATCCATCGGCTACAATTTTCTTGCGCACTTTTACTTTTAGTTTCAAGAAAGAAAGGTTGTCTTGTTCTATGGCAATGTTCAATCTTACATTCTCCAAAAATGAAATACTGTCTAAATGTGCCTTAAAAACGCTGAAGTTTTCTGCAGGAACAGAAAGTTGGGCGTTTATACCTTCATGGGCAACATAAATTCGCCCAAGAACGTCCATTTCATTCCAATGGATAAAAAGGTGATTTCTAAAAATAGTGGTATTACCAATGTGTGCATAGGTATAAAAAGAGATCGTAAGGCGCTCCTTGCCCGCTTCTTCAATTAAAGCCGCTCTTTCTATTGCACTTAACGTATTGTACAGTTGCATGCTATACTAATAATTTAAGCCTGCCCATAGGCAGAAGGTTATAGAAAATTTTTGAAGGGCAAAAATAACGATAATTCTGAAGAAACCCCTATTTAATTAAGGTTTAACACCTTATATAAATTAAAAAGAGCCCTGTTTATAAACAAGGCTCTTTAAAGGCTATCCCATTTTTTCTTTTTCATAACATTCTTAGAGAAAACAAAAGGAAATAGCCACCAATAATCGCCAACACTAAACAGCGATCTATAACCAATAAAGCAACTTCTATTTTTAAATAGATGTCAAATACATAAATTGGTTGCGTAAACGGTTTCAATATTATATAGTTCAAAAAAGAATTGGTAATTTAGCTTTCCAAAAAATTATGAAAATGAGTTCTGAAAAAGAAGCAAAATTAAAAGCATTAAAGTTGACCCTTGACAAAATGGATAAGACCTACGGAAAGGGCGCTGTAATGAAAATGGGGGATAGTGTTGTTGCAGATGTTGAAGTGATTCCTTCTGGCTCATTAGGTTTAGATATTGCCTTAGGTGTAGGCGGTTACCCAAGAGGTAGGGTAATTGAAATTTACGGACCGGAATCTTCTGGTAAAACCACTTTGACTCTACATGCCATTGCCGAGGCACAAAAAAATGGAGGTATTGCGGCATTTATTGATGCAGAACATGCCTTTGACCGTTTTTACGCTCAAAAATTAGGGGTAGATATTGACAATTTAATTATTTCTCAACCAGATAATGGGGAGCAAGCACTAGAAATTGCAGACAATCTAATACGTTCTGGAGCTATTGATATTGTTGTTGTGGATTCCGTTGCGGCATTAACCCCAAAAAGTGAGATCGAAGGTGAAATGGGTGACTCTAAAATGGGGCTTCATGCACGTTTAATGTCACAAGCGCTTAGAAAACTTACCGGTTCTATCAGCAAAACAAATTGTACCGTAATTTTCATTAACCAATTACGTGAAAAAATTGGTGTTATGTTCGGTAACCCAGAAACCACTACTGGTGGTAACGCTCTTAAATTTTATGCTTCCGTTCGTTTAGATATTAGAAGATCTACTCAAATAAAAGATACCGATGGTAACGTACAAGGAAACAAAACAAGAGTTAAAGTTGTAAAGAACAAGGTTGCACCACCTTTCCGTACTACAGAGTTTGATATTATGTATGGCGAAGGTATTTCTAAAGTTGGCGAGGTAATAGACCTAGGTGTTGAATATGAAATAGTAAAAAAGAGTGGTTCTTGGTTTAGCTATGGCGACACAAAATTAGGTCAAGGTCGTGATGCGGTTAAAAACCTATTATTGGATAATCCTGAATTATTTGAGGAATTAGATGGTAAGATCAGAGAAGCCATTGCAGCCTTAAATGCATAAATTCAATAAAAATACTTTAGCAAGAGTAACTTAACGCAACCATTGCACTTACTTTTCATCTTATAAACAAAACTGTTATATGATGAGAAAAAAGATAATGCTGCTGGTAACTGTCATGGCATTTCTATTCAATGGTTGTTCTATTGATGATGATGGCGCCAATTTCCATTTTACAGCGCTGGAAATTGTAGAAGCAGAAGTACCAGAATCGTTTGATTTAAACGAAACCTACAAAATATCTGTAGATTATATAAAACCAGATAGCTGTACGTATTACGAAGGGTTTGATGTTGTAAAGGATTCCTTGACCGTTAGAAGCGTAGTTGCCATAGGCACCGTAAGAACAGATTTCGATGATTGCACTGAAGAATTAATACAGGAAACTGCATCTTTTAACTTTCAGGTAATCTATGATAAACCATATACATTTAAATTTTATACCGGAAACAATAGTGACGGAGAGGCAGAATATATGGAAATTGTAGTTCCAGTAAACAAACCTTAAAAACAACCGACCATTTGTGAGTCTAGAAGAACTCATACATAATTGCAAAAAAGGAGACCGCAAAGCGCAGGAACTATTGTATAGAGCCTACGCAACTACCCTCTTTGGCATATGTTTAAAATATTCAAAATCCAAATCTCAAGCAGAAGACACCCTACATGATAGCTTTATGACCATTTATGACAAAATAGGTCAGTTTAAAAACAAAGGTTCTTTTGAAGGGTGGATGAAAAGAATTACGGTCAATACCGCTCTTCAAAAATATAGAAAAGAAGAGTATTTAAATGTAGTTACGGATAACACAGAAGAAGAAGTAACCGTAGATAACGCCTTTAGCGATATAAGTCTACAAACCCTCTTGGGCTACATACAAGAATTGCCCAACAAATACAGAGCTACATTCAATTTATATGTTTTGGATGGATACACCCATAAAGAGATCAGCGAAATACTGGGTACTTCGGTAGGTACTTCAAAATCCAACCTCGCAAGGGCGCGCGCATTATTAAAAGAAAAAATAGAAACAAAGGTAACACAGTCCATTATTAGTGTCCTTATCATAATATCAAATCACTTTTTATAATCTAATATGATTATAGACTGAAATAGTACTAGATGCAGAGAAAAAATATAGACGAACTTTTTCGAGATAAACTCTCGGACTTCAAACAAGCACCGGACAACAAGGTTTGGCGTGCGATTGATGCGTCATTGGATAAAAGAAAAAAAAGAAGGGTTATACCTATATGGTGGTCATTAAGTGGAATAGCGGCAGCTTTATTGATCGGATTATTAATTTTTAATCCAATTACAGATGAACCAACTACCAATGAGATTTTGGTGGAAACTGACAATGCCCCTACATCCATTGATGACATTCAACCGAACATCAAAAATGAGGTCTTTATTGACTCCATAACTACCAATTCAAATGCAATTGTTGAGCAAAGCATATCTAATGAAGAATCTGTAAATGATCCTGAAGACAGTTCATTAAACCCGGAAAAACAAACCAATACATCTACAGTTTTAACCAAAAAAAACAACGATAAAAAAGCTCAAACCACAGACCATATTGCCAAAAACAATACTATTGACCAAGAAACCAATGCTTCATCACAAGAAACTTTAATTGCAGAAAACATCTCTAAAGAAGGTTTTGATGAAAACAACACGGTAAATTCGCTGAACGAAGATTTGAATTCAAGCGAAGCCATGGCAATCAATAAAAGAGAATCCTTTAAATCTCTAAACACGGATAATCTTAAAGAAGAACATACCGTTACTGCCAACACCCCTATTGAAGAAGCTACTAAAACAGTTGAACCCAACAAAAAATCAATTTTTGAGGAAATAGAACACCAAGAAGAATTGAAAAAGGAAAAAGTAGCGACCAATAGATGGTCCGCAGGTCCCAATGTTGCACCAGTATATTTTAATGCACTTGGTGAAGGTTCTCCAGTCAATTCTATTTTTACTCCTAATACCAAAAGTGGTAATATAAATATGAGTTACGGTGTAACCGTGGCTTATGCCGTGACTAAAAAACTAACTATTCGTTCTGGGATCAATAAAGTTGATTATGGTTATGACACGGAAGATGTAGCATTTTCCTCTTCTTCCAGTTTAGCTTCTAAAGGTGGTCAATTATCCACAATTAATTATGCCGAAACCTCAAATACATTGACAATTGCAAGTAACATTGTTACTTCTGAAAAGTATACCACTACCAATTTAGCCCAAGATGTTACAGCAAAAAGCCCTACAAGAGATGGGTTTATGTCTCAACAGTTTGGCTATTTAGAGCTTCCTGTAGAATTGAATTATGCCCTATTGGATAAAAAATTCGGGGTAAACATTATTGGCGGTGTCAGTTCACTTTTCTTAATAGATAATGCCGTATCGTTAACATCTGGAGATCTAACTACTGAAATTGGAGAGGCAAATAATATTAACGACCTTAATTTTAGTGCCAATATGGGTCTAGGGTTAAATTATAATTTTTCACAAAAAGTCCGTTTTAATGTTGAACCCATTTTTAAATACCAGCTCAACACATTTTCTGATGTAAATGGAACATTTAGACCGTATTCTGTTGGCGTTTATAGTGGCCTAACTTTCAAATTTTAACTATTCTTGATCAAATCATCAAGTATTGTTTTTCTTACTCGGTCCCGCAAGTTTACTGTGTCTTCTGGGCACAATGAGTGGGTCTCTACAAATTTGTGCACTCTAGCCCTACATTTACCAGGGCCACCACTAAAAAACGTAAAGGAAAAACGCTCTTTGTTATCATAAAATGTCATAGGCACTACGGGTATTTTATGGGCAATGGCCATTTTAAATGCCCCATCTTTAAATTTATCCAACAACACATGTTCTTCTGGAACACCGCCTTCTGGAAAAATACAAATACTTAACCCTTGCTGAAGCCTTTTCTGTGCTCTTCTGTACACTCCTGTTCTACTTTGGGTATTATCCCGATCTACCATAATACAAACTCGTTTATAGAAGAATCCGAAAAGTGGTATTTTCACCAACTCCTTTTTACCAACGAATACAAACGGATTTTTACTAACCACAAGCATTAACATTATATCTAACATGCTGGTGTGGTTGGCCACCAACATATAGCTCTTCTTCTTAATCAAACGTTGCTCATAAGTCACTTTTGGAAAACAAAACATACCGTACAGTATCGGCTTTGCCCATAGGTTTCTTGCCATCCAAAAAAACTGCGGATACCAAGTCTCTTTTGAGGCAAAAACGACCAATACAGGGAAAAATATAATGATAGGTATGGCTACTAGAATATAAAACCAAATTCGATATAAGGTCTGACCAATTTGTCTAACGACTTTAAGCATAAATCAAAAGTAGTTATTTAGGATAGTTTTTTTGTATTGTTTTACCTTTGCTTGATACAATTAAAGAAAATGGCAAGAATTTTAACAGGTATTCAAAGTACGGGAACACCACATTTAGGAAATATTCTAGGAGCGATCAAACCGGCAATAGAAATGGCCAATGATCCGTCTAACGAATCTTTTCTGTTCATTGCAGATATGCATTCGTTGACGCAAATAAAAAATGGCGAAGAATTACGCCATAACACTTATGCAGTTGCAGCAACATGGCTTGCATTTGGTCTGGATATTGAAAACACCGTTTTTTACAGACAGAGCGATGTACCGCAAACCACAGAATTAGCTTGGTACCTTAGTTGCTTTTTTCCATACCAACGCTTAACACTTGCCCATTCTTTTAAAGATAAAGCAGATAGGTTAGACGATGTAAATGCCGGACTTTTTACCTACCCTATGTTAATGGCGGCAGATATTCTATTATATGACGCCAACATAGTACCTGTAGGCAAGGATCAAATGCAACATATTGAAATGACGCGTGATGTCGCATCTCGTTTTCATGCACAATTAGGTGAAACTTTTGTATTACCAGAAGGAAAAGTACAAGAAGAAACCATGTATATACCTGGCACAGATGGTGCCAAAATGAGTAAGAGTAAGGGCAACTTGATCAGCTTGTTTCAGACAGATAAGAAATTACGCAAGCAGATTATGGGAATACAAACAGATAGCACTCCCATGGAAGAACCAAAAGATCCTGCTAACGATAACATATTCGCGCTATATAAACTTTTAGCTAGTCAGCCTCAAATTGAAGAAATGAGTGCTAATTATTTAGCAGGAAATTATGGTTATGGGCACGCCAAACAAGCACTTTATGAAGTCATTGTAAATAAGTTTGAAGAACCACGTGAGAAGTTTGAATACTACATGAACAACCTTAATGAGATTGATGACGCACTGGCATTAGGAGCTGAAAAAGCCAGAAAAGTTGCAGACGGAGTACTAGAAAGGGTTCGTGAAAAGTTAGGGTATTAACGAGTAGTTTAAAAAACTACAAAAGACAAAAACAGACCCTTTGGTCGGTTTTTGTCTTTAATATACTTATCCCATGTCTTAAAATCATCGTCATCATAAAGTCATTTCACGTTAAAGTACAAGAACCTAAGGAAAATACGTAACAAACCTAGAAAAACAGACCCAGTAGTTTGCTATAACTTCATATAGCCTCGAACAATTTCCCTGGCAATGGTCGTATCACCCCTTTCATTTCCATCGTCAATAAGGTAGATGACGTTCTAAAAATTGGCAGTTTACAATCTAAGGCAATACTATCCAATAACTGCTTGCCATTATTCTGTAAATATGTGTAGATGTCTTGCTCAATTTCATCAAGCTCAATGAACAATTGTTTTTGAATAGGCTTGGTTTCCTTTTTTCCTATATCCCAATCTAACAGATAAATCAAATCTGCCGCTGCGGTCATTACATGTGCCTTTTGCTGCTTTATTAAATTATTACAACCCAAACTGTACTTGTCCGTAGTTCTTCCAGGAACAGCAAATACATCCCTATTATAACTATTGGCAATATCAGCGGTAACCAGGCTCCCACCTTTTTCAGCAGATTCTACAACCACTGTAGCCTCACTTATACCAGCGATTACACGGTTTCTTTTTAAAAAATTTTCTCGTTCAGGATTACTTGTACTCCAAAATTCAGTATAGAATCCGCCATTTTTAAGCACTTCAGCTTGATATTTTGCATGAACTTTAGGGTAGATTTGATTTAAACCATGTGCTAGGCATCCTACAGTCTGTAGCCCATGTTTTATGGCTTCCCTTTGAATACAAATATCCACTCCGTACGCAAAACCGCTTATGATTACAGGATCCAGTGGTGCCACATCTTCTATAAACTGCTCACAAAAAGCCGTTCCATAACTAGTTATTTTACGGGTACCTACTACGCTAATAATTTTTCGTTGGGCTAGGTCAATATTTCCTTTCTTGAATAATAATATAGGTCCATCAATGCAATGCTTTAAATATTTAGGATAATGATCATCTAAAAAATATGTGCATTCAATATCATTTTTAGTAATATAATTGAATTCTGCCTCAGCAGCTTCCAAATGCTCAAGATCAAAAAGATGTTTGATTGTATGGGTACCTATACCATCAATTTTTAATAAATTTTGCTTTTTGTCTTCAAAAATTTCTGTTGGACTCCCGCAATGTGAAATTAATTTTTTTGCGAGGACATCTCCAATATTGGGGACATGTTGCAAACGAAGTATTGCAACAAGTTCATCGGCAGTATGTTGTGTAGTTTTCATTTCTTGTTCACAAATTAGGTGAAAAAATATGTTAATAAAAAGTTACGTAAGAGGTTTTTATACCTCTTTATTTTTTCCATATTTGCGCAACTATGGTTTTAGAACACTATATAAGCGATTTACTTTATAGGTACAACTGTGTTGTTGTCCCAGGGTTTGGAGCGTTCCTTACCCAAAAAAATTCTGCGAAATTAAACGTAGTTACCAATACGTTCAGCGCACCCAATAAATCCATTGTTTTTAATAGACAACTGGTTTCAAATGACGGGCTTTTGGTTTCTTATGTATCCAATGCCGAGAAAGTTTCTTATGAAACTGCATTGGTAGAAATAGAAAACCAAGTGAAAATTTGGCAAGAGGCCTTGATACAAGAAACGTCATTGCACTTAAAGAATATTGGATCTCTTACTAGGAACAACGAAGACAAAATATTGTTTCAGCCTGCAAATGAGACCAACTATTTAACGTCCTCTTTCGGACTTTCCAATTTCAATTCAATTCCTGTCTTAAGGGAAGAACTAAAAGAGGAAATCATAGAAATTGAAGAAAAAATACCGTTCGTTATTAGTCCTGAGCGTAGAGAAAGCGGTCGTTTTAGACCATACTTGAAATATGCTGCTATTTTAATGTTGGCCTTTTCAACAGGAATTACAGGATACAGAGTATACCAGCAGCAACGTACCAATGAGCAAGTTGCAAGACAAGATGCCCAAGAGTATGTTAACAAGCAAATACAGGAAGCTACATTTTTTGATCTTTCACCATTAGAATTACCAACGGTAACCATTGATGCCTCTTCTACTTCAACTACACAACCAACAGTTAACGAAGGTGAAGAAATGCATTATATTGTTGCTGGTGCCTTTAGAGTTAAAGGAAATGCGGACAGAAAAATAGAACAGCTAAAGTCACTTGGCTTTAATGCTGGCTATTATGGCACTAATGCTTATGGATTGCACATGGTTACATTCGATAGCTTTACAAATGCAAACGATGCTTTAAAAGCACTGCGTGAAATTAAGCTTACACAGTCCAAAGACGCTTGGTTATTATCTGAAAAATAAACCTGCACACATTTTATAAGTATCATTGATGCCCGTATCTTTGCGGAAAATTTCTATTTAATGGAAGCAAAATCGCCTTCAGCATCTCGTACTACAATGACAGATATGGTACTCCCTAGTGAGACCAATGCCCTACAAAATTTATTTGGAGGTGAATTATTGGCCCGTATGGATCGTGCCGCTAGTATAGCCGCAGGAAGACATAGCCGCAGAATAACGGTAACCGCATCTGTAAACCACGTTGCCTTTAATTTGGCCATTCCATTAGGAAGTGTAGTTACTGTTGAAGCAGCCGTTTCTAGAGCCTACAATACTTCTATGGAGGTGTATATAGATGTTTGGATAGAAGACCGCTATAACGGAAAACGAACTAAGGCAAATGAAGCAATTTATACCTTTGTTGCCGTAGATGAAACCGGTAAACCCACCGAGGTACCAGAGTTGGTTCCTGAAACACCCTTAGAGATCACTCGTTTTGAGGGTGCCCTACGCAGGAAACAGTTAAGTTTGGTTTTAGCAGGTAAAATGAAACCGGACAATGCCACAGAATTAAAGGCTCTATTTACCAAATAATTACTTTAAGCCACTTGTTCGTATAACTCCCTTTCCAATTCAGACTGATCAACATCAATTTGAAAAGAAACTTCCATGTCCGCACCTTTTGTATTGACCCAAACATAAAGTGCTGCTAGGACTACACTGCCTACTATAAAGAAAATACTGGAGAACAGCAATGAACTAAATAGGGCAATCATTAAACTTACTATAAGAAATACGGCATAGACCATCATAGGAATATATGATCTAAAACCCTCATAGGTTTCCGCTTTTAACTTTGTACTTCTTTTATTATAATTTTTATCGGTAGTTGTCGAATGTAATGTAAAGGTATTTTCCATGATAGTCTCCTTTTAATCAGTTAACCAAATTTCGCAAAAAAAATGAAACCACCTAAACATAACTTCATGTAAATCAGCATAATAACTAATTTTTAAAGAAATGATATTATTCAAATAACATAAAAATCATTATCACAAAATAGGGTATCAAAAATTGAAGTTATCGGGATCAGGACCAATACGTTCACCAGTTTCCAACCCATCTAAAAAGGAAATGTCTTCAGATGATAGTTCAAAGTCAAAAATTTCCGCATTAGCCGCTATACGTTTTGCATGAACAGATTTTGGAATAGCGACAATACCTTTTTGAAGATTATAACGTAGAATAATCTGCGCTACGCTCTTATTGTACTTTTTCGCCAAATCTGCACAAATATCCAACTCAAAAACCTTACCCTGCATAAAGGGAGACCAAGATTCATATTGAATTCCTTTAGCCGCACAAAAATCAATAAGGTCTTGTTGTACCAAATGTGGATGAAACTCCATTTGGTTAACCATAGGCACCACCTTACAATCTTGCAAAATATCTTCTAAATGATGTTTAAGAAAGTTACTTACCCCAATGGCCATTATTTTCTTTTGAGCATACAAATACTCTAAAGCTCGCCAGGTTTCTTTATACTTACCACTAACCGGCCAATGAATAAGGTAAAGATCTAGATAGTCTACACCCAAACGTTTTAAACTCGCATCAAATGCTTTTAGCGTTTCATCATAGCCTTGATCTTCATTCCAAACTTTAGAAACCAAAAATATTTCTTTCCTATCTATACCACTTTCACGAATACCCTTACCAACACCTTCTTCGTTTTTATAGATTGCAGCAGTGTCTATGTGCCTATAACCAATTTCAAGTGCACTTTTAACGGCATTAACCACTTCTTGATCATTATCTGACTGATAAGTACCCAAGCCTAAATACGGCATTTGTACTCCGTTATGTAATGTAAAAGCCCCTGTAAGGTCGGTAATATTGATGTGTTTTTCCATTTGAATACAGTTTAAAGACGGTACACCCATTCTTCTGGGTTTAAACGAGACGTATCTTGATATAAATAAAATTTTAACCTGGTCTGTCCATTGTTCCTATTGGTATATACGATACCCAACTCTTCCTTACTTGATACCTTATCACCTTTCTTCACATAAAGTTCAGATAGATTGTAATACGTACTTATAAAGTTACCATGCTTAATTTGAACACCTTTGTTACCACCGGGTACTGCTAAAATTGCAATGACCTCGCCTTCAAAAATCGCCCTGGCTTTGGCTCCTTCATCCGTGGCAATGATCACACCATTACTTTGGTGCTTGATCCCTGGGTAAACCGGGTCCGCATACACTCCAAACCCCTGACTCTTAATTCCCTTTTCAACTGGCCAGATCAGCTTTCCCTTATTCGCTGAAAAACTGCTGGCTATTCTAGAAGCTTCGGGGGTAAGAACAAATTTGCTGGTATTCTTGGAAGTGCTACCAGATTTTTTGTTAGAAGCAGCAATAGCACTTCGTATCAATTTTTCTATTTGTTGATCGATCTTTCTTGCCTCTTTCTTTTTAGCTTCGATTGCACTTGCATACTTGCTTTCATTTTTACGAATAGTTCCTAGAAGTGCTTTTTGAGATTGAATTTCGGCAAATAATTGATTCTTTGCTTTTTTGTTCTGGGCCAATAATACCTCTTTTAATTTTCGTTCCTCGTTAAGGTCGGCATTCAACCGTGAAAGCTCATCAGTTTTAGCCAATATCTCAGCTCCCTGTTCTTTTCTGTAATCTGTATACTGCTTCATATATTGAAGCCTTTTAAAGGCTTGAAAGAAGCTTTCTGAAGATAGCAGGAACATTAATCTATTTTGTTTGGATTTATTCTGATAAGACTTTTGTATCATCTTAGCGTATTCATCCTTTACCTCTTGTAGTTCGGTTTTTAATTTGCCAATATTTCTGATGTTGGTATTAATTTGCCTGTTCAACAAATTAGATTGTTGATTGGTTACCCGAATTAATTGTTGGCGCACCGTAATTTTTTTATCCAAGGCTTCCATCTGATCCAGAACATTGCCTTTCTCCTTTTTCTCAGCAAATAGCAATCTATTGATATCGCGTATTTCAGATTGAAGTTGTTCGCGTTTTTCCTCTAAAGCTTTTTGTTCGCTAGTCTGCGCTATTAGGTTTACCGAAGTAAACAATAATAGTAACAAAACACTAGGTTTAAATCTGAACAACATCTGTTTAAAGCTCTATTTCATTAAAACCCTTAGGAATTGAATATGGAAAATTGACCGTGCCGTTCAACTCCAAATTCTTAAATTCAAGGTCTATATTATTTTCACTATCCTTAGTAATTGCTTTTACCATAATTTCATTAGGTAAAATTTCATTATCCAAACTTTGATAATTTTTATAGGCAATCTCTAAAACTCTTTTCTCCAGCGGTTGCGAAAGTTGCTGTAAAGCCATCTTAAAGTTCTTTGGCTCAACCTGAAATAATGTTTTGTATAAAATGTCTTGCTCTTTAGGAGTTAAACGATAACTCTCATTTGAGATGCCTATATCGTATTTTCCTTGTCTTAAATCTATAATTGCCTGCCCTGTAAGCAAATTTTGTAAAATGGAAAAGTCAACTTCTGTACCCAATAAATCACTTAAATACGAGAAGTCGCCATCAAAATATTCATTTTCCAATTTATTATAAAAAGACACCCTATCTGGAGTAATATATGCCTTAACAATGCCAAGAGGAGCACTCATCCATATTGCCTTGTCCTTTTCCATACGTAGGCTCACTGATACGTTCTGTGAAGTTTCACCATCAGAATAACTAATTTTTACCCTACCTGCCAATGTTTTAAATCCAGCTTCATTTTGATAATGTGCCTTTATAACTGATTTGGATGATAGCTTAGCATCTACCGTACCACCAGAAATCACCTTTGTACTTTTACAAGATGCCATGAAAATTATCATGACCATAGGTAAGGCATATTTCATTTTTATTATTTTTAAAAACTTCATCATCTATACATCAAGATTTAATTTTACTAAGGTACATATTTGCTTTAGACGTATTATTGGTTGCGGTATAGGCTTTGACCAATTCTTTATAAATGGCATTTTCCAAAGGAATATCATCTATTAAATAATCTAACGCACCCTCTAATATTTCAATAGCATCTTTATGCTTTTGTAAGCTGTTCAAAGCAGCTCCGTTGGCATAATAAAAATAGGGTTGCGACGGAAAACTCTCCATTGCTTCTTCCGTAGTTTTTAACAACATATTATTCCCCGTATCTGTTTTGAGCATTGCCTCTATTCTAGATTTAAAACCTTCTATACTGTTTAAATCTTTATTGGGTGCAGTATTTACGGCTCTAACTGAATGTACAAAAGTCCTTTTCTGGTTAGTAATAGAATCCGTAATCTTTTTTGCCAAATACTCTTGCTTTTTAGAGATGTTTACACCTTTTAACAGCGTTTGTGCGGTAACATAATCTTCGTTCAAATAATAGATCTCCGCTAAATTCACCCTCATCTGAACATTGTTCCATGGTAATTCTTCTCTAACATCGTCTATTACGGATTTTTTGGCGTTAATAACGTCTACAAGTGTTTCTGCATACCAATAATTTTCTGGTTCTCCGTTCAATGCCTCTACCGCATACTCTTGTGCATTGATGTATTGCTTCTCGTACAAATGAAATTTGGCCAACTCAAAAGAAACAACGGTATTTTGAGGTTGTAAACGCTTACATTCCAAGAAATACGTAATTGCACGGTCATAATTTCTAATGCCTTTCTGCTTTAAGCCTTCGAAAAAATTTTCTTGAAAAGTATCAGAATACTCTTCAAGGAAAACTTCTGAACTTTGTTCAATATCCAATTCAGGCGTTTCTTGTGCACAAATGGTTAAGGGGGTACATAAAACCCCGATCACAAAACCCAAAAACACCGCCTTTACCATACTATTTATCAGATTTCTATTTTACACCTGTACTCCCAAAACCGCCTTCTCCCCTAGCAGTTTCAGACAAAATTTCTACTTGGTTCCATTCAGCACGTTCGTGTTTTGCAATGACCATTTGAGCAATACGTTCGCCGTTTTCAATTACAAAATCTTCATTGGACAGGTTTACTAAAATAACACCTACTTCTCCTCTATAATCAGCATCAATTGTGCCAGGTGCATTAAGTACGGTTATTCCCTTTTTAGCCGCCAAACCACTTCTTGGCCTTACCTGAGCTTCAATACCTACAGGCAATTCAATGAAAAGACCAGTTGGTATAATAGCTCTTCCTAAAGGTTGTAGTGTTACCGCTTCGGTAAGATTAGCTCTTAAGTCCATACCAGCAGACGCAATAGTCTCATAATTGGGTAAATCGTGACCTGACTTATTGATAATTTTTATGTTCATCTGTTTAGATATAATTTTTTAAGATTTTCAAATTCCAGCTTATATACCAAGCCCAAGAATACTAATAATAAAGGTATGCCAATAAATAGGTTCCTATCAAAAATGTAAAATGAAAGCGTAGAAAACAAGATGGACATTCCTAAATAAAAGATAATTTTTCTAAAGTTATATGGAATGGGATAATACATACGCCCAAAATAAAAAGAAAGCATCATCATAGTACCATATGCCATTAATGTAGCCACTGCTGATGCCATATAGCCGAAATACGGAATAAAAATCAAATTGATAATTATAGTCAGTACGGCACCTATCATTGAAATATAAGCGCCAAATTTGGTGCGATCCGTAACTTTATACCAAACGGACAGGTTATGGTAAATTCCTAAGAAGAAACTTGCCAAAACAATTAATGGAACTATAGGCATGGCATCCCAATATGATTCATTTAGAACAAGAAAACGCTTTAGAACATCAGAAAAAACCACAACTGACAATAAAATAATACTGCCCAAAACCACAAAATAATTTGTAATCTGAGCATATGCTTTCTGGGGGTTTTTGGTATCTGAATGACTAAAGAAAAAAGGTTCAATTCCCATTCTAAAAGCAGTCGCAAAAAGTGTCATGAACAGGGCAAGTTTATAGCATGCTGAATATTTTCCCATTTCACTTTTGGCAATATCTATTGGCAATAACTCTGATAACAGATAGCGGTCAAAAACCTCATTAATGGTAAAAGCAATACCGGCAACCATAACCGGCATAGCATAGCGGACCATCCTTTTCCAGAGATCTTTATCGAAAACATATGGCTTACGGATGTAAACCCTGATCATCAATAATAATGTAACACCACTAGCAATTAAATTAGCAATTAAAATATAAGGTATCTCATAATCTGGTTTATATAACGAGTTGAAAAAACCTGTTGATGAGCCTGTAGCTATCTTAGGTAAAAAGATCAAGAAAAATAAGGTGAGCCCTAGGTTAAGAGATACGTTTAATATTTTAACAATGGCGTATCGCATTGGCTTTTCATTAGCCCTTAACCAAGCAAAAGGAATAATAGCTAAAGCATCTAATGCCAATATCCCTAACACATAATTCATAAAAGGCAAGTCAATATTCAACGCAGTGGACAATGGCGTCTTAAATAATATGCCCACTAAAACCAATAAAGCTGTTGAGCCCATTATGGATAATAACGACGTGCTAACTACCTTTTTTCTATTTTCTGACTCCTTGTAAAAACGAAAAAACGCCGTTTCCATACCGTATGCCAAAAAAACATTGAAAATCGCAAACCAAGAAAATATTAAAGTAACCTCACCATATTTGCCCGGTGCCATTACATCGGTATAAATAGGTACAAGTAAAAATGAAATCATCCTTGGCAAGACAGTTGCCAAGCCATAGATCGCAGTTTGTTTAAAAAGTTTTTTGAGTGGATTCAAGCACTGTACATTAAGGCGATAAAAGTACCTATTAAAAGCCTAGTTACAAAGTTAGTTTTTGGGTGCGCCTTTATAAATTTGGGGTTGTTTTTGTTTTATGTCTGATACCTTTGCATATTTCAACTTTCCATTTTCGCTGTAACTCACAACGGCCTCATCTTTACCTAGGTTTAAATCTATAGCTTCAGGAGATTTTGAAGCAGTATTAGGTATTCTGACAACGATCACATTTTCGCCATTCACTGTATTGACAATGGCATCTACCTGTTTTTCCCTAAAATAAATATGATTCATTTGAATATCGGAATTCTCAATCAACGAAACCGGAATTCTCAATTCTGTACCAGAACCACTTTCTTCACGACCACTCACATATTCCTGACAAGACGCTTTACCTATATCAAATGAAGGTTCTGCTTGCAACTTTTTCTGAGAAGTACAACTAGTTAAACAAAGACAAAAAAGTAAAAAATAAGTATTAAGATATTTCATTAGACCATATTATACTTATAAAGATAATAAGTAATATGGGTTTAATACGTCATTTAACATGGCTATCACAATTTAATGCACTAATCTGCCTTCTGCAATTGCCTTAATTTATTAAGCTCGTTTTTTACCTGCCTGTAAATAAATACACAGAAAACCGTTAAAAAAACTATGGATGAACATAGTATATATACATAAAAACCATGTGACAGCGATACTTTGAACAGAGGTAACAGAATAATAAACCCAACGGTATAAATAATAATTGCCAATGGAGTAATTATAAAATGTGTAAACCTTCTGAAGAAGTAATATGTAGTCAAATCTTGTTTAAACGTATTATAGTCAGCACTAAAATTGATAGATCTTAATCTTCTTAAACTAAAGAGCTCAATACCTATTCTAACCATTAAACTACCGATCATTAAAGCGATCCCCAATAAAAATGTCGCATTTTTATAGCCGGAAACGTACAGTAGAAAAGCGAACAATGTTATGATTGTAATTGTTAAAACTGCATTCCCTGTTCTTTGTTTGTTTTCAATGGATTTTACACTTTTCAAGAGTGATTTAAAACTCTCTTCAGTTGCAGATATCTTAGATTGGTTTTGCCATGTATTTTGTAAATCTTCAAAATCATTCATGATTTGCACATTTTGTAAGTTGTTGTTTTATTCTATGTATTCTAGTTCTGACAGCGTCATGCTTAATCCCTATGATTTCTGAGATCTCTACTTGTGGTACATCTTCTAGTTCCAACAAAATTATAGCCTTGTTAGTGCTACTTAATTGGTTGATGCATTTGTACAATTGAAAAAGCATATCTTCTTTTTCTACAGGATCTTCACTACTCTCACTTATTTGCAAATCATCAATTTGTAGTTTTTTCTCTTCTTTCTTCTCCCTACGTATTTCTGCCAAACAAGTATTCACACAAATTCTATAGATCCATGTAGCTATTCCGCTTTCATTTCTAAACGTATCTAGGTTTTTCCAAACTTTAATGAACGTTTCCTGGGTCAAATCTTTGGCCAGTACATCATTACCTCCGGTATACCCCATGCATAAACGCATTACTTTAGGGTAATTAATCTCATATATCTTTTTATATGTTGTCTCTTTAGGTGTCATTAATCCTCTAATGCTTTAAGTACATTTTCAATGAACCAATCTGGTTGATCAAACATTATAAAGTGCGAAGAACCCATGGCTAATTCCAAGTTATATTCTTTAAGGGTTTTATATTGACTATTATATGTGGTTTTAGCCATTTCTATCCCATAAGGTTCTGTTGCCGCTAAAATGGTTACAGGTATATCAATTTTAGAAAGGTCGTTACGCAAATCCAATTTTAATAAATCAGTATAACCATAGACATATGTTTCTCGATCAGCTTTTATCATCCAATCTTTTATTATTTCTTGGTTTGATGCATCTAAAGCCATTCCGCTTGCCATTTGACTGACCATGGACTCAAAATCCTTATCGTTCATGCCCAATACTTTCTTATTATAAGGTGAATCATAAACCATATATTCACTTTTAAAGTTAGGCATCATTAAGGCACCGGTTGAGGGCAAAGCATCAATTATGATCAATTCTTTAAAAGCACTATTTTCTGTAGCAATCCAAAGTGCTAATGCACCGCCTAAACTGTGCCCAAGCAGAACAGCATTATCTAATTTGTTACTAGAAATATACTTAACCAATTCATCTTTAATTTTTGGCAGCCAAGGTTTTTCTATAGCGGGCACATCGCCAAAACCGGCAAACGTAAATACATGACATTCATAATCTTTAGATAGCTCTGCAACGGTAGCTTCCCAAACATCACCAGTACAGGCAAAGCCCGGAAATAAAAGTATTGGTTCACCTTTACCAAAGACTTCAACTTTAAAAGGGTTGTCTTGAGCAGTTATTGAAAAGGAGGAAATAAAAAATAATGCGAATACTAATAATTTAATTGTTTTCATCGTAAGAGTTTTTGTTTTGTTCACCCTTTAGATTCAAGAATTAAAAAATGTTACCTTTTTATTTGAAAAAATATTATTCCGGTTCTACATTCATCCTTTTTATAGCCGTTGTAGCCAAAATAAAGGCAATTAAGAGAAGAACCGCGGCAAGGGCATATGGAGCGCCAGGAAAATAAATTGAAGTCTCAGGCCTAATAAAATAATAAAATACGGGCGCAAATATAAATTGCCCTAAAATGGCCGTTATGCTAACCAGACCGGTTATAGAGCCCTGTAAAATTCCCTGCTCTTTTTCCGATACTTGATTAGAAATAACCCCTTGTACGGTAGGACCGGCAATACCACCCAATGCATATGGGATCAAGAACGCATACAGCATCCAAGGTTCATGGGCAAAAGCAAACAAGAACATACCCACTGTCCACAATAAAAAGCCATAGATGATAACCTTACGTTTTCCAAATTTTGTCACTAATTTACCAACCAAAAACCCTTGAACAACGGCAACCAATAAGCCAACTACCATAAGAGACAATCCTATTTGTCTCGGGTTCCAATCATACCGTTCTATCCCGTAATAAGACCATGTAGAAGGTAATGCCTGACCAGCAAGATTTGCCAAGAAAAATGCAGAAATCAAAAGTAGAATTCCCTTATAATTGCGCAATGCGAACAATGAAACCCCAGGAATCATCTTTGCATAGTTAATTTGTCTTCTGTTCTCCATGGTCAATGATTCTGGAACAAAGAAATACCCGAACAAAAAGTTTGCAAATGTTAACCCTGCAGCTATATAAAAAGGCAAACGTATATCTATTTCACCAAAAAAACCACCTATACCCGGACCTATAATAAAACCTATTCCGAATGCAGCACCTATTAATCCGAAATTCTTTGCTTTGTTTTCTTTGGTACTAACATCTGCAATATAGGCGGATGCCACGGTAAAACTTGCACCAGTAATTCCCGCTAAAAATCTACCCAAAAACAACCAAACAATAGAAGGTGCCCAAGCGTGGATCAAATAGTCTATACTTAACCCTAACAAGGCAATAAGCAATATGGGACGTCTACCATATTTATCGGATATTTCACCCAATACAGGCGAAAACAGAAATTGCATACCTGCAAAAGCCGTTGTTAACCACATACCATAGATAATAGCCATATGATTGCCTTCACCCGTTAACTCCATAATCAAATCTGGAATAATTGGAAGAATGATGCCTATACCGATGACATCAACAAGAATAGTTATGAATATAAAAAGTAAAGCGGTTTTATTGGATTTCATGGTGAGGACAAAAGTCGGGTAAAAAAGGTAAATAAAAGCAATAAAAACAAAAACCCCACTGGTTAGTGGGGCTTTTATATATAGTTTAAGGCGTTAAAGGTTTAGACAACATAAAGTCATCTGTATGTGAACATTTTTAATTGTTCAATGCCTCTGCACCACCAACAATTTCTAAAATTTCATTGGTAATTGCTGCTTGCCTTGCTTTGTTATATGTCAATTTCAATTGGTCACGTAGCTCAGTTGCATTATCTGTAGCCTTGTGCATTGCGGTCATACGAGCACCATGTTCACTAGCAAAAGAATCTCTAATGCCTTTATACAATTGTGTTTTTAAGGATTTAGGAATCAATTGCTCTATAATTTCAACTTTAGAAGGCTCAAAAGTATAATCTGCACTTGCCGTTTCTTCTACCTCTAATGGTACAATTGGCAAAAACTGCTCGGTCATAACAATTTGGGTAGCCGCATTTTTGAATTTGTTGTACACAATATCAATACGGTCATATGCGCCAGCCGTGAACAATTCCATTAAGTTCTCTGCTATTGCTGCAACATTATCAAAGGTTAGATCATCAAATACACCACTATGGTTAGCAATAACATTATAGCGTTTACCTAAATAATCATTAGCTTTTTTGCCTACCGCAACAAAATCAACTTCTTTACCTGCATAAACATTTTCAACAAGGTTTACAGATTGCTTTAAGATGTTGGTATTAAACGCCCCACATAGTCCTCTGTTAGAAGTAACCGATACGACCAAAACTTTATTCACCGCACGATTATCGGCATAAACACTACCAGAATCACCTTCTAAACTAGCACTTAGATTTTGTAGTAATTCGGTCAGTTTATCGGCATAAGGTCTCATTGCCGTAATGGCATCTTGCGCCTTTTTCAATTTTGCAGCAGAAACCATTTTCATGGCACTGGTAATCTGCATCGTTGAAGAAACCGATGAAATCCTATTTCGTATTTCCTTTAAATTTGCCATTTATTCAAGTTAAAAGTTATGAATGAAGAGTTATGAGTTTTTAATTATAGAAACTAAAATTCTAATAAGTTCTTCGCATTTAATTTTCATATCCTTTGGCACATTTCTTCCGGTAGCCTCTAATATATCCAACCAATACATGGTTTCATCCGCTTCCTTAAGAGCAATTCCAAACTTATTTTTAAAATCTTTTTTACTAACCCCTCTCTGCGCTTCTCTAGTATTAGTTCCAATACTAGTTCCACTTCTTAACAATTGAGAGGCAAGCTCAAAATCTTTATTTTCTTTTAATTTATCACAGTACAAAACAATATTACAAGCAAATTCAAAACTCTTGACCCGGATAGGGCTTTCATTTAAATAACTCATAACTCATCGCTCTGCACTTTTAACTTATTTGTATTTCGCAGAAAGCTCTTTACAAACAGAAGTCAAGGTATCTGTTACTTCATCTGTAAGCTTACCAGACTTCAAGGTATCTAGAACATCTCTGTGCTTAGCGTTCAAAAACTCCAAATAATCACGTTCGAATTCCTTTACTTTTTCAACAGGAACATCTCTTAACAAGTTTTTAGAACCTGCATAGATTATAGCTACCTGATCTTCAACCGTAAATGGATCATTCTGAGCTTGTTTTAATATTTCAACGTTTCTACGTCCTTTTTCAATTACGTTCAATGTCGCAGCATCTAAATCTGAACCAAATTTAGCAAAGGCTTCCAATTCACGGAACTGTGCTTGATCCAGTTTCAATGTACCGGCAACTTTCTTCATTGATTTAATCTGAGCGTTACCACCAACACGAGAAACAGAGATACCTACGTTAATTGCTGGTCTAACACCTTGGTTGAATAAATCTTGCTCTAAGAATATCTGTCCGTCAGTAATAGAAATTACGTTCGTTGGGATATATGCAGAAACATCACCTGCTTGAGTTTCAATAATTGGCAAAGCCGTTAAAGAACCACCACCTTTTACCATTGGTTTTAACACCTCTGGCAAATCGTTCATTTCTTTTGCGATATCATCATCATTGATAACTTTTGCAGCACGCTCCAATAATCTAGAGTGTAGGTAGAAAACGTCACCTGGGTAAGCCTCACGCCCTGGTGGTCTTCTTAACAAAAGAGACACCTCACGGTAAGCAACCGCTTGTTTTGATAAATCATCATATATAATTAATGCAGGACGACCTGTATCACGGAAATACTCACCAATAGATGCTCCCGTAAATGGTGCATATACTTGCATTGGTGCAGGATCAGATGCGTTAGCAGCTACAATGGTAGTATATGCCATTGCACCTTTATCTTCCAATACTTGAGCAATACCGGCAACGGTAGATGCTTTCTGACCTATGGCAACATAGATACAGTAAACAGGCTCACCAGCATCATAAAATTCTTTTTGGTTTAGAATGGTATCAATACAAACCGTAGTCTTACCAGTTTGACGGTCACCAATAACAAGCTCTCTCTGCCCTCTACCAACTGGGATCATCGCATCAATTGCCTTAATACCAGATTGCATTGGCTCTGTTACAGGCTCTCTGTAGATTACACCTGGAGCTTTACGCTCAAGTGGCATCTCATAAGTATCACCGGCAATAGGTCCTTTACCATCGATCGGGTTACCTAAGGTATCCACAACACGACCAACAATACCTTCACCAACTTTTACAGAAGCAATACGTTGTGTACGCTTAACCGTATCTCCTTCACCAACAGATTTAGAAGGTCCTAAAAGAACCACACCAACGTTATCTTCTTCAAGGTTCAAAACGATACCTTCAAGACCGCCTTCGAATTCAACCAATTCTCCATATTGAGCATTAGCTAGTCCGAAAACTCTAGCGATACCATCACCAACCTGTAATACAGTACCTACTTCGTCTAAAGTAGCGGTAGCATCGAATCCTGATAATTGTTTCTTTAAAATTGCTGATACTTCAGCGGCTTTTACTCCTGCCATTTTTAATTAGATATAAGATATTAGACAATGAATGTAACCATTCGTGGTCTTATATTGTTATTATAGACTATTTGAAAATTCTCTTTTTAAATTATTAAGCTTGTTGCTTACGCTAGCATCATACTGTAAATCTCCAACTCTTAAGATGAAACCTCCAATAATACTTTCGTCAATTTTACTTTCAATGGTAACCTCATCACCAGTAATAGTAGCAACCTGCTTTAATATTTTTTTCTCCATCGCGGCATTTAAAGGTACAGCCGTTGTTACGTAAGCAACGTTCTTACCTTTTAATTGCTCATTTAGGATAATGTATTTTAAGGCTACCTCATTTAACATACCTAAACGCTTGTTGTCTACCAACATTGTTATAGCGCCTTCCGTAATTGAATTACATCCTTTGAAAATTTCAAGTAATGCGCTCTTTTTAGAAGTACCGGAAACAACCGGACTTGCCAATACATCTTTTAATTCTTTACTATCTGAAATAGTAGTGGCGATTGAACGCATATCTTTCTCAACAGCATCCAAGGCTTTATTTTCCTTGGCCATGTCCAATATTGCCTTTGCGTAACGTAATGCAGCTCTAGATTCGCTCATTATTTCTTTTAGTTAAGTTTTATATCGCTCAACATGGTATCTACCAACTTCAATTGCTTGTCATTGCTAGATAACTCCTCTTTTATAACTTTCTCAGCTATTGCCACAGACAATTCTGCAACTTGACTTTTAATATCGGCAACAGCAGCTTTCTTCTCACTTTCTATAGCAGCTTGCGCTTGTTTCAACATTTTGTCGCCTTCAGCTTTTGCCTGCTCTTTAGAATCAGCTATCATTTTTTCTTTGATCTCACGAGCTTCTTTTAACATAGATTCACGTTCAGCACGTGCCTCTTGCAACATTCTATCATTATCCGCTTGTAAGTTTTGCATATCAGCTTTTGCTTTTTCAGCTGCGGCCAATGCTTCTTGAATACCTGTCTCTCTTTCGTTCAAAGAGTTCAAGATAGGTTTCCAAGCAAATTTTACCATTAAGAAAATTAAACCTAATAATAGAATTGTTTGTACGATAAACAATCCTGGTGAAAAATCATTCAATAAAACTTCCATATTCTAATCTTTAAAATCTAAATCAATAATTAAAAACATTTCCTGTAACCAACCGTTACAGGAAGATGTCTTTGGGTTTTCGTGTTCTTATTTTCCTAAGAACAAAGCACCGAATGCTAAACCTTCTAAAAGTGCAGCTACGATAATCATCGCAGTTTGAATTTTTCCTGCCGCTTCTGGCTGACGAGCAATACCTTCCATTGCTTTACCACCGATTTGACCAAGACCTAAACCTGCTCCGATAACGATTAAACCTGCTCCAATTAAATTGTAAGTTACCATACTAATTGATTTATATAATTAAATTAAAAAAACTCTTGTTAAATAAAATCTCCTCTAACATCCTCTACATCTGCCACCTCATGACCGTGAGAATCATGCTCATGGTCGTGATCATGTTCCGCTACCGCCATACCTATAAACAAAGCTGAAAGTGCCGTAAAAATATATGCCTGTAAAAAGGCCACCAACACCTCAATAAGGGTGATGAAGAATGATAAAACCAATGAAAGACCCGTAGCACCTGCCACACCTAAACTTTCTTTAAGCGTAAACATAATCGCAATTAAGCTCATTACAACAATATGCCCTGCAGATATGTTTGCGAACAAACGTACCAATAATGAAAAAGGCTTAATGATAAAAGCACCTGCCAATTCTATAATCGCCAAAATTGGTTTTACGAAAACCGGTACACCTGGCATCCACAAAATGTGCATCCAGTAATCTTTGTTACCGCTAACTGTATATATGATCAAGGTAAATATTGCCAAACAAGCTGTAACCGCTATTTGCCCAGTTACATTGAACCCAAATGGAGTAAGCCCCAACAAGTTCAACACCCATATAAAAAAGAATACCGTTAAAAGATACCCTGTAAATCTTCTGTAATGTTTTTCCCCAATGTTAGGTCTAGCAATCTCATCTCTAACATATAAAACAAGAGGTTCCAACACTCTACCAAAACCAGTTGGTACACTTTTCTTAGTATATTGTTTAGCTAAAGAAGAAAATGCAAACAACAATAACAAACCTACCAACAAGATACCAACAACACTTTTGGTAATAGAAAAATCTAAAACTTTATGCGCATTTGTTGCGTGATGTTCTTCGTCAAAATTTACAGATAAAGCACCAGCTTCCAACTCATAAATTTTGCTGTGAAGTTTTACAAATTTAGAACCGTTCTTTTCAACAATTACGTGTCCGTTATCGTCATGATGAAATTCTGATGACATAAAAGTCACCAAACCATTGCTTGACCAAAGTATTACCGGAAGCGGAAAACCAACATGCTTTCTTTCACCAGCATCATTGGTATAGGAGAATAAATGAAAATCATGAGAATCCTTAAGGTGATGTAAAATATACTCATCTACCTGCTCCTTACCACTTACCGCTCCTTCAGGTGCTGTGTCTGATACCGCGAAACTTTGCAATGAAAAACAAAGTATTAGAAGTTGTAATAAGGTTTTAATCGTATTTGAAACTTGCATCATTAGTTCTTTATCAAAAAATTAAGCTCCTAGAAATTTTGCGCAAAAGTAGTCAATAATAACATAACCATCCCAATTTTAAAGCTTTAAAATTTACAGACTTTTATTCCCCATTATTTTGGCAATAAAAAACACCTCTAGAAATAGAAAAATTAAAATCGGAATCAACAGCATTCCTCTATATAACTGAGGCATAATACGTTCTCCAAGTAGGTATGGGTAAAAGATCATAGCAAACAACGTAATCTTAAATACAAGTGCCGCCATGTATAGAAACCCTAATTGCTGAAAAAATGAATTGTTTTTAGCCGCAATGAAAAAGATAATCACCAATACGAGTGAAAACACATAATGAAATGTATAGGCTTTTTTCAATAATGGAATAAAATAAAGTTCAGCATTGCTTAAAAGCTGATCTTGTAAAATAAAAGAAGTCGCGCCCACAACAGTGAACACGACTATATATAAAATGATATTTTTTAGCAACGTTTTATTTATTTAATGCCATAACCTTTTTTATGACCAAGTAGATAGACAAAAATACTGCAAGTAAAGTAAATGTATCTTCTAAAAACGTTTTTTCATATTTTTCATCTAACCATTCTCCTAAAAGATTGCCCAAAAATATAGTGACACCCATTTGTATGGCAACACCAGATAAGCTTGCGGCGTTTCTTAAAAGCTCAGAATTATCATTGTCTTTACGAGGCTTTTGCGGCTCCATTGTTCGGTGCTTTAAAACCTGCAGGGTTACTTCCTCCTTTTTTACCGCCCATGTTACAAGAAGCATTAAAAGTAGCACCTGGTTCTACTGCCAGCTTACTTACAGATACCGTACCTTCTATTACAGCAGATGATTTTAAGGATAACAGATCAGATACCAATAATTCGCCATTAAAACTACCTTCTATATCTGCATTTACACATTCTACTTTACCATGAATATAGCCGTCTTTGCCAATGACCACTTTGCCAGAGGTTTTTACATTACCATCTAACTTTCCATCTATACGAAAATCTGCTTCTGAGATGATATCTCCTTTGATTTTGGTATTCTTCTCTATTCTGTTGGGTTGTCCTCCTATTTCATTCATAGCTTTAGGTTTTTGTCTGTCTGAAAACATTGTTCACGGTTTTGGGGTTAAAAGCGTATTTCTATAATCGATTATATTTTTGTGTACTTGTATAATCTTATAGTTCTCTGATAAAACTACAAAATTCTCATCAGCAACTCGGTAATCCTTATTATTTTTTAATAGCTCTGCATAGCCAAGTGCATAATCTTTTGACTTAAACCCATGAACTACTACAAATTGATCTTCTAGGTTATAAATATCTTTAGAAATCTTGTTCTTGTATTTAAGATCGGTAATTGATTTCTCTAACAGTTCCATCAGCTTTAGCGCCTTCTCATTATTACTTCTCTTAAAAGGAAAAACAACTTTCCAGTTAGAGGTTCCCTTGGAGTCTGTTTCCGGTGAAAATTCTTTTTGCTCCAGTTTAGGAAGATGCTCTGCTATCATTTGCTCGGCTTTTTTACCTTCTGGATTGTTAGGATACGTCAATGCCACATAGTTCAAAGCTTCTTTAAAAAGCTCAAAACCTTGCAGCCTACCAATGGCATTTGCTTTCAACATTTCAAACTTTGGAACAATAGGGTCACCTGTAAATCTATTGATGTTTTCCTCCGCACCTGTAATTACCTGCAAAAAGTGTTGTTCTTGATATTGTTTGAACAAATTCTCATAGCGTTTCTCTGGACTATCTGAACTGTCTGCCAGAACCGCTTGTGGGTTTAACAATATTTCCGCGTACCTAGAATCTGAGTGGTTGGCAATAATATCTGCCTTCATCCTCTCTTTCAACGGACTATCTACTTCTTCATATATCTTGTACAGGTTATATTTAGAAGGTAAGATCAAACGCTCTTCGGCATTTGAGGCTAGAACGTTTTCCAATTTCTCTGCCGCTAAAAGATTTTCATTGAACTTTTCCTTATAGATAAGCCCTAATTGATAGTTGGCAAAATTACGTTCTGTCTTTAAGCTATCTATAATAGCAACATCTGTAGGTAAACGATCCATGTAATAGTCTAACGAGAATTTCTCATCTTCACTAACTACACTAATACTATCATTTGCTCCCGGAGCATTCTTTAATGCAATATTCTCACTATTAATAAGCGACTTGTCTGACCATCGCCAATCATCTGTCAATTCTCTATTGCCCCAACGGTTTTTAAAGTCATTCTGACCATAGCCCAAACTAGTAATGTTATAGAAATAGAATTTGCCTTTATTCTCTTTACCGCCCTTGCTGTTGTTAAAAGCAGCAAAACCATCTGTAATTCTTTCCTTCTCTTTTTTCTGCGCAGCTTCCTTAGCTTTTTGTAGCTCTTCAATATGTTTACCAAAATATGCCAATTGCTCATCTTTTGGCATTTGGTAAACCGTAATTACACTATCTGCATAATGCACAATGTCTTCGTACTTAATAACATCTTCAAGGTTATCCCTTTTTTTCTTGATCGCCCTAAACTTCTTGGTATTCTCGTTAAGGTTGGTCAATACACTATCATAATAGGCACCTGCGGGCTTATAGATCCTTTCATCAAAATTATATTCTGCTAAATTCTCATAGTTGAGCGCATTCAATTTTGGCTTGTTCTGCGATGCTCTGAGCGATTTGTTGAAATACAATATTGCCAAGCTATCGGATTCTTGTTCTAAGTGAAACTCTGCCAATTGTCTATAAATACCATCTAAGTAAGGTCTGTTCTCCCTATTTAGCTCCATCTTGGTTAAATATTCCAAGATTTCTTCTTTATTCTCACCAGTGACTTGGGTATTCTTTAATTTTTCGATTTTGGCGTTGATCATATAAATCCTAGGGGACTTTCTATTCAACTCGATCACCTTATCAAAAGCATAATTGGCACTGTCCTTATAACCCAATTGATTGTACAACTGACCAATAATATAATAGTACCTTCCTTTTTCAGGATTCTTTTTTGTGTAATGCGATGCAATTTTTAGGTTTTGAACTGCAGTATCCGGAGCATTAAGATTTATATAGGCTTGTGCCAACATTGCCCTTGCATCTGCATACTCTTGATCTTTTAAACGCTCATATTTCATTAAGCGCTTTAAATTTTTTATCGCTAGATCGTCATTTTCTAATCTAATATTTACCTTCTCTCTCCAAATACTTGCTTCATTAAGCTTATCACTTTCCGAATATTTATTAAGAATGTAATTGAAGGATTCCAATGCAGGAATGTAGCGTTCATCAAAATAACGGGCTTTACCTAACAATAGAAAAGCCTCATCTATTTGAGGGTTGCGTTCTTCATCCTTAATATCCATACTATGCTTTTGAATAGCCTTTGTAGCTTTTTCCTCTGCAATAAGAAAATTAGGATTGTTGTCTTCTGAATCTAACTTTATTTCGCCGCTAACTTCTAAACGTTCTATGGGCAACACTTCAAAATAATCATCTTGATAAGTATCGTTCAGGGTTTCTCGCCCTTGTTCAAAAGCAATGTTTCCATTATACAACGTGTTGTACTTGGTATTGAGCGCGTGCCAATTTCGGTTTACGAACTTGTCTTTCTTAACGGAACATGCATTAAAAAGCATACTCGTTAAAACACCGGATAAAATAAGTTTGTTTCTAAGATTCAAAATAGATAATCTACGTATGTATGTTTAACTTAAAAACAACCAGATTATTATACCGTTTATCGGTAAACTGCATATTTATTTTTAAGCCGTGTCACCATTTATGAACCGCTATACCAAATTTTTACCGACCATATAGTTTGTTTTACAATAAAATGATCAAGAGCTTATGAGTTTACTGCCGATAATCTGATCCAATGCAACTTCGTCGGATTCTAACTTACTTGGATTAAAATTTAGAAAAGAAAAACCGACCTAATGGTCGGTTTTAAGTTCTTACACTAACTGTAGTACGTCTTATTGAAAACCAGTTAAATTTTACCATATGTGGTTCTTAACTGCGCTCTAAACGGACATATATTTTTAAATTATTCCACAACTACCTCAGCCTTTTCAGACCCAAAGAAAACTTCTAATTCTTTTAAAGTCTCGGCAGATGTTTCAATGTCTTTGACTACCTCACCTTTGTTCAGTACAACAATTCGCTCACATACTTCGGTTACATGAATTAAATCATGACTAGAAACCAATACCGTTACATCTTGCTGTGCAGCCAGATCTTTAATGATCTGCTTAAGGCGTATTTGTGTAGTTGGATCTAAATTTGCAAATGGCTCATCTAAAATAACCACTTTGGGGTTGCCAATAAAAGATGCCACTATACCTGCTTTCTTCTGGTTTCCTTTAGATAAATCTCTCAAGTATTTCTTTTGACCTAATATTTCGCCGTGAAAGAAGTCCTGATATTGTGCCAAGAGTGCATCTACATCGGCTTTATTTTGCCCACGTAGGTCCCCTATGAAATAAAAATACTCTTCGGGAGTCAAATACCCAATTAAAAAGGTTTCATCAATAAAGGAAGAGGTAAACGGTTTCCAATTTTCACTGGTATTTACTTGTACCTCGTTATTAATAATATGACCGGTAGTTGGTTGTATTAGGTCTAGCAACAAACTAAAAAGGGTTGTTTTACCTGCACCGTTATTACCTACCAATCCAAAACTTTGTCCTGTTGGTATTTCTAGGTTCTCTATATTCAATACTTGTTGTGAACCATATATTTTTGATAAATTTTCAATTGTAATCATAATCGTGTTATTTACTTTGGCTACGCTCAGCAACCTTTTTGTTCGTTATTGGTTAAAAGAAATAAATCCAATTTATCTGTCTGAATAGCTTATTAACAACTAGCCGACATTTAATGTCCTTATTCCTGTAACTTTATATTCCTTACTGAATTCTTTAAGCTTTCCTAATAAGCTTTTTTCTTTGTACTTATTACTTAATACCCGGTACTTATCAATCAACTCGCCTTTTCTTTAAAACCTGCAATCATTCCATATTTCTTTTTCTTGTATTGCTCGGTAATTAAACCTAATAAGTAATTCTTCATGGCAAAGCCTATAATTCCCATTACTGAAAGTACTCCTACCGCCACTTCTAAATTAAAAATGTAGTAAAAGATAGAGAATATAATGATTGGTACAATTAATACCGGAAGCATCACCAAAAACTGAGTAGCACTTGCACCCTGCATGTTACCAAACGGACTCTGATCTAACTCTATCCTTTTCTTATTAAACGAACCAAAATATAATATGACAGGTATGTTTACACCCAAGTTATATAAGGCACATCCAAAATTAATTGCCAAGGCATCCCAACCAAAGTAAACGTAAGGTATCGTCAATAAAAACATAGCTACAATGCTCACTGTAATTAGTGAAACCTTTGACTCCAGATACTTTCGCATGGGTATGTTTTGCGACATCATCATACTATAGTAACTACTATCCCAAGCCGGAATAAACTGCCCAAAATTACTTAAGAAAATACCTGTCATAAATATACCCACAAAGGCTTTCATAGGCATCATGCTACTATATATCTCCTGGGTATAGAATACCAGACCATAAAAGACAAACAATAGCGAAATATACACTTGTGACTTGGTTCTTTTATTTCTCCAAATCATTTTAAGATCTAACTGAAGAAAAGAGCCCATTTCGCCAAAGCGTTTGGTCCAAGCTAAATCTGAGGTATTTGCCTGTACCGATTTTGCTTTGAGCTTTGCATCTAGGTAAATTTTATCTTTTAAGTATTTATAATTTACATAGTACATAGCGACTGCAAGCGCAATAGGAATCAAAACCGTAATTGGGTATGCGTAAAGTGCATGAAAAACAGGAGCAAAAAAGGCCTTTACAGAAAACACACCGAAATAATCCAATCCGTAGCCTAAAACAAGTATGCTAACAATACCTATTAAAACCTTATCGTTTTTATTCACCAAAAGGTTTACATAATTTATGCTCAACACAATTGCAATAATGGCAACTACCCATAACAATACATTTAACGCCGGGTAACCGTTAAACAGCAAAACGACGGCAAATGGCACAATGAAAAATAATGTGAGTAAATTATAGATAGATGCGGCAGATCTACCTAAAATATAATGTGCAATGGTGCTTTTCTTTACCGGTGTGGTCAAAAAAGGTTTAATGTCCATTACCGGTAATTTCTGCATAAAATACCTGAGCATTAATTCCATCAAAATCCAGTAGATAAAATATTGGCTAACAATCCATAGCGGGCTTTGGTCCGGAAAGAACTTGCGGATTAAAAAATACATACCCCCACCGGTTACGGCGAGCGATATCAACATATACACCGCAAAAAACCCCATGACTATTTTTATCCCTAAACTTTTTCCAAGATTAGAGGATCTAAAAAAAGATTTCCATTGTAAGGAAGAAAATCGTTTAAACATTCGGTTGGTTTTAGTATTCTAAATATAAGTAAGAAAAATCTTGAGTTTGTTACAAGATGAATCGAATTTATATTTAAGACACCTTGAATGTCATTTACTACAACGACTATTCTTTATATTATTGATTCGAAATTTCTTTACAAACCAATAAATAAAATACACAATTTCAAATCACACTCAACTCCCTGTACACCATAACTATTCCAACAATTATAAAAATAAAACATCCAAAAATTATATTGATATCGTAAGAATAGTATGTTGAACTATAATTGTTATCATTCACAAAATCCTTCACAACTTTTATAAGGCGAAGTGAACCACCAATAAGCAGTATGACACCAAAAAATAAATTGATAAAGTCTATTTGTAGTACTTCATTCATTAATATTTAATTCAATATATAGATTAATCGTTTTTAATCTACAGTTGTAAAGCACTAAAAGTCCAGCAATATTAAATACAATGGCAAGAAGCCAAAACCACATAAAGTGAAAAGTGTTAAACCAAAAATATGATGTATTTAAAAATAATGATGGCAAGGACATTATTGAAAACATATATTGAGCTGAATGTATTTTCTTATATACTCCTTTAGGACTATAATACCAATAGAAGGCAATTATCTGCGGAATTATTAGCGACATCAAGGCTATTACTTTAAGGGTTTTATCGTTTAAAACTAATTGAGTAAAATAAATTGCAAACCCAATCATCATCAACACCAGAAAATAACTTGGTTTTTTGAAAAAGTTAAATATAGTATTGAATAGTGCTTTTTGATATGTCCAGTGTCTTTTTTTGTGTAGACTCTTTTGAAAATTAATAATGAAATTCTTCTTAGAATTAAGAAAATCTATCAATAAAACGTAGCAAGTATTATTTTCATATTCTGTTGCTAAGTGATCAATAAGCTCTACTCTTACATCTAAAAACCTGATACCGTTCGCAGTTAGATATTCTTCTATTTTCTGTATTTCAATAATATTTAATGCCATAGTACTTTTTGATTATTAAATGACATATGAGAATTATATAAGCTTGAAAAGTAAAAGAAAAATGAGATTGCAAATGCATGAAGCCCTATTGAAATATACATTAAAGAACCATCATCATATATAGACATAAAATTTGTCCACAATGGATTGTAAAGTACATAAACAAATCCAACCCCTATCGCATTAATTTTGAAAAGAAAGCTAAATGTAGTTTGATAGTCAGTGGTCTTAATTCGGTAATCGTAAACCATAAGGATTACAAAAAAAATTATATATACAGCTCCAATAATTTTTGATATCGAATCTAAGAATGTTATTGAAAAAATACCATTTAAAATAAAAGCAGTTAAGACTATAAAAAGAGAGGCTAAAGTTGATTTGAGATATACCTTCTTAATTTGTTTTACACTTTTACTAATCATTATTCGTGGACCATTCCAATACAAACCTAACCAGAAGCTAGAATAATTATCTAGCTCTATATTCCAACGTTGAGTCTCAACAGAAAATGCTTCATCAAAATCAACCGAATTCAATCGCATATTTTGACAAGTACTTTCAATTATATGATCATAAATTTCAGCACGTAAATCTATTTGAAACAATTCCTTTTTATCTAAAAAATCACGAATCTGTTTTAATTCTGATTGTTGTAATTTCATAACTCAATATTTAGTTAATGCTCCATTTTGGGTTTACCAATTGTTCCATATTTCTAATGAACTCTTCAAGTTCTGCTAATCGATTGGTCTTTTCTCTAACACCTTGCTCCGTAAGTTTGTAATACTTGCGTAACCTATTATCAACCCTTGTAACCTCAACATCTAATAAACCTTCTGCTTCTAATTTGTGCAGTGCAGGGTAAAGAGCACCTTCGGTAATTTTCAATTCCCCTTTTGTTATCTCTTTTACCTTTTGGGTAATTTCGTAACCATACATTTTTTCGCCTTCATCTAATAATTTGAGAATGATGGTATTTAAACTGCCCTTATATAATTTGGAATTTGCCATTGTTGTTTAAACTATAGAAGGGAAAGATACATAATTTTCTTATGCATAAGAAAATTATGTATAAAAATTCTATTTACTTGTTAGAAGTCAAGTTTCTTTTATTACCCGCCAAAAACTCCCGCTCCAATTTATTCGTAGTCTCAGCCAATGCTTTATCTAAAAAAGAAATCGCTAATTGTTTCTTTCCTATTTTCATATAATATTCCGCATAACAACCGTAATATAAATAAGCCCTTTGACCAAGTTCTGCAGCATCAATGTGCTTTAACAATTGATGTGTTTTTTCAAAATCAGATAACTGAAGACATACTGTTGCATGATTTAACAACGTAAACATATTGGGTTTAAACATATACAATTGTTCGTACCAATAAGAGATGTTTTTCCAATTGGTATCTTTAAATGTTTTGGCATTTAAATGCTCAGAGGCTATCGCAGCTTCATAATGATACACAGAGGTATCTTCATACTCCGTAGCTTTAAGCATAGCACTATTCCCCATCTTTATCAATGGAAAATACCACTTGGTACGGTCTTGATACCGCAAATTAACTATTTGATTGTCAGAGGAAACTTTGCTTTCCAGTCGTGACATATGAAAACAAAGCAATGCAAAAAGTGCATACAAACTGCCACTTCTAAATTGCTCCTTTTTTAAGAGTAGTTGGCAAAGGCGAATAGCTTCGCCACATAAATCTTCTTTTATTAACTTTTCCTTGTTTGTAGAATGAAAGCCTTCATTGAACGTTAAATAAATGACTTCCATAACCCGTGCCATTCGTTCTTGAACAGTTTCAGGACTTGGGTATTGAAACTGAATATTTTTATCCTGAATGGTTTTTCTTGCCCTTAGTAATCGCTTAGCGATAGTTTCCTCTTTGGTCAATAAGGCAGCGGCAATTTCTTTGATACTAAAACCGGAAATGGTTTTAAGTGCAAAGGCTATTTGTTCGCTAGGGTGTAAACTTGGGTGACAAGCAACAAAAATCATTCGCAACTGACTGTCTGCTACCTCATGATCTAAAAACAGTTCCTCTATTTGTAAAGATGATGCTCCAGTTGTAATGCTAAGGTTCCTATTTTTTTCGGCTTGTATACTACGAAGAATATCAATGGTTCTGTTTTTGGCGACACGGTTCAACCACCCCTCTGGATTATCGGGTATTTTAGTACGCCATTGCGAAGCTGCTTTTATAAATGTATCCTGTACCGCATCTTCAATGGTTTCTATATACGACAACCCGAAAAAACGGGTTAAAATAGCGACCATCTTCCCGTAATGATGTCTAAAAAGATGGTCAACTACTTTTTGTTCCATTTAATTTACTGCTCAAAAACCATTACTTCCCTAATCTCAACAGTACCGTCTAAATCATAATCTGGATAATCTTTAGCGATTTCAACTACAGCTTCAGCATTCTCTGCCTGTACAATATAGTAACCGCCTATCAATTCCTTACCTTCGATCAAAGGGGCGTCTGTAACGGTACGATTTGGTCCGGATACTCTTTTTACTTGGGGCATTAATGCATCGCCAGATTTAACAATGCCTTGTTTTTGCATTTTTTCGTTCCAAGCGAACCACTTACCCATTCGTGATTGTAGTTGTTCTGGTGATAAACCTAATTCTTGGTAATCTGCACCGATGAAAATCATCATAAAATCTTTCATAATTTAACTATTTTAATTTTATATAGAACTCGCTCTAAGTTCTCAATGTTTACCCCATGACGTTACCAAAATCAAATTAGGGACATTTTTTAGAACTATTTTTCAAAAAAAGATAAGTTAAGGATTATTTAAACTGAAATAACTTCTGTTACCATCCTCCACTACCACTAATATTTAATAATAGCTTGACAGTTCGAATTGAGCAACCACTATAAATTAATTTTTGTAGCTCTTTTTCCTCTTGTGGTTACTGTTACGGCACGATTTAAAAACTCAGGCTAGGTTTTACTTATATTATTGGCACTATGGGGTTTAATAATATTCCTCTATCTAGTATGGAGCCTCTTGCAAACGAGCACCAGTGTAGAGATTATATTATATTAATTTATTAGACCTGTACTTACTTGGCACAGCACTCGTCAAAGACCTGCGCTAGCGGGGGCTATTCGGAGATAGAAATATCAATCAGCTCCAGTTCCGATAAAAGAAATATAATTCCAATCAACAGCGAAAACATGCCAAATAAGAGTAGCTTAAAATTAACCGTCGCACCATAAAATTTTAACTCATCCTTTAGATTTTTAGACAAATCGTCATCAAATTCTTTATCATATTTTGTTTTTTTTAGTGAAAAATAAATCATTATCAACCCCAAAATCAGTAAACCAATAGCTTTGAAAAATTTCATAATTAGGATTTAACTATTTTAGTATTTAAAAAGAACCTACCCTAAGTTCTTATTGATTACCCCATGACGTTACCGAAATCAAATTAGGGACAATTTTTATAGGTTTTTTTCAAAAAAAGATAAGTTAAGAATTATTTAATATGATAAAAACCCTTCAAATACCATTGATGATTAGACTTTTTTGACAAATGTCATATGATATCGCAAAAGCATGCTTAATTTTGTAAATCGATTTAAAGAAATGAACATATGTCGCAATTTCACCCATTAACGGTAAAACATATTAAGAAATTAACGCCAACATCTGTTGCCGTTACATTTTCAATTCCTAAAGAATTGGCACAGACTTTCACCTTTACGGCGGGTCAGTATATCACAATAAAAAAAGAAATAAAGGGCAAAGAACTTAGAAGAGCATACTCCATTAGTTCATCTCCTGAAAAAGATGGCATCACAATTGGGATCAAAAAAGTAGATAATGGTGGATTCTCAAATTACGCCAACTCAGAATTAAAAGTAGGCGATACATTAGAGGTGATGGAACCAGAAGGTCGTTTCGTTTTTAATACTACTAAAGAAGTACAGAACATAGCAGCATTTGCTGCAGGTAGTGGTATTACCCCTATTATGAGTATTGTAAAGTCTGTTTTAGATAGTAACCCAAAAAACAAATTTGTTTTAGTTTACGGAAACAAATCTTACGAAGAGACTATGTTCTATACAGATTTGGTGAAATTGGAATTAGAATATGCCAATCGGTTTTTTGTGTACTTTACCAATAGTCAAACTCGTGAAGACAAGGCTTTATTCGGTAGAATAGATACCTCAACGGTAAATTATGCACTATTGAACAAGCATAAGGACGTTGATTTTGATGGATACTATTTATGTGGACCAGAGGAGATGATCCGTTTGGTACAAGATACTTTAATAGAGAATGAAGTAGATAAGGATAAAATCCATTTTGAACTTTTTACACCCACTGAAATAAAAGAGGAATTACCTATACAGGCCGATGGTCAAACAGCAGTTACCGTACTTGTTGATGATGAGGAATTTCAGTTTACGATGGACAAGAAAAACATAATTCTTGATGCCGTTCTTAAAGAAAACATTGATGCACCATATTCTTGCCAAGGTGGAGTATGTAGCAGCTGTATAGCCAAAGTAACCGAAGGAAGTGCTGAAATGGTCATGAACCAAATTTTGACCGATAAGGAAATTGCGGACGGATTTATTTTAACCTGTCAAGCCCATGCCACCACACCTACTATAAAGGTAGATTTTGATGATGTATAAAACTATATTAGTATAATTAAAAAACGCCATTATTATAATTTAGTAATGGCGTTTTTTATTTCCTTGGCTACCTTTTCAAAGGCAAAATTAAATTGGATTGCGTTATTGTTTTTAGGGGGTTAAAATACCTTTAATAGTATTTTCAATTCGCTAAAGGTATGTCTATAGAAATCATTGGTGTTTTTATCATCATTGCGGTAGTTATAATTTTATTTGCTTTTGAGGTTTTTCCGATGGATAAAATCGCTTTCTGCATTATTGCCGCATTACTATTGACCGGCTTGGTTTCACCTGAAGAAGCCGTCAGCGGATTTTCTAACAAAGCCGTAATCACCATTCTATGTTTAATGATCTTAGCGATCGGACTTGAAGAAAATGGAGCCATTTCTTATCTCGCAAAAGGCTTAAAGGTGCTAAAGAACTGGCCGGTTGTCCTGGCCATGGTCGCTATTATGCTGATTGCGGGAAGTATTTCTGCCTTTGTAAGCTCTACTGCCGTGGTCATTGTCTTTATTAAAATTGTTGCAGAACTACGCGAAAAATATCAGTTACCCCCAGGCAAATTGTTATTGCCTATATCTTTTGCAAGTATTTTAGGGGGCAGTTGTACCCTAATGGGCACATCTACCAACCTTTTGGTAAGTAATATAGCCGCAAGGTATACCGGTGAAAAATTGGGTTTCTTTGAATTTACATTGACCGGCATTGTTTTTTTAGGAATTTCAATGGGAATTATTGCCCTTTTTTATCGGTTTTTGCCAAAAGACACTGGTAAACTTTCAGATAATTATGACCTTGATCGATATCTATTGACGGTGACGGTAGAAAGTGATTCCCCTTTGGTAAACAAACCAATAGGCGAAAGTTTCATGTTCAAAGAAGTTGACATTACCGTTTTGCGACTAACACGAAAAGGCTTTGACCAAAACCTATTGAATCATGATTTGTTAATTCAACCTAATGATATAATTCTTCTGCACTGTAGTTTGGAAAACCTTCAAAAAATGCGTGCCGAAGGTTATTTTGAAGTGGATTCGGAAGACAAAGACCATTTTACATCCACTAAAAATACCCAAATCAAAAAAGTTAGTGATGCCCAAGTAAAAAATGATGAAAACAATGAGGAAGATGATGAAAGCCTTTTGTTAGAATTATTGCTGTTACCCGGTTCTAAATTTTTAGGCAGAAACTTATCTGAATTAAAAACCATGTTGATACCAAGGGCAATCCCTTTAGCGGTAAACAAGCGAAAGAAGCTACGTATTCTTCAGAACCGACTTCATCAAAGCAATCATGAGTTTACAAAGCTTCATGTAGGAGATCGATTATTGATACAAACCAAGCCCGAGTACGTATCTAATTTTGAAAACAGCAATAATCTAGCGGTATTAAACCAATATGAAGGTCGTGTGCCTGCCACGCCGTTTAAAAGAAACTTATCTATCCTTATATTAATTGCCACCATTGCCATGGCAGCTACCGGAGTTTTTGAAGTAATGACAAGTGTAATTACAGGAACCTTAGCTATGCTCCTTTTTAAGTGCGTAGAGTTAAATCGTATTTATGAGAAGATCAATTGGCAAATTATTTTCTTATTGGCAGGTATGATACCACTAGGTATAGCAATGAGCAATGCCAAGGCAGATACATGGATCACGGAAGAACTGTTGGCATTAATGTCCGGTGAGCAACCTATATTCATTATCGGATTGTTGTTTTTAACGACCATGATACTCAGTAGTGTAGTATCAAACAATGCTACGGCAATTATAATGGCACCTATTGGAATTTCATTGGCCAGCGAATTAAGTCTTGATCCTAAGCCATTTATTCTTTGTGTAATGTTTGCGGCAAATTTCAGTTTCTTTACTCCCTTAGGATATCAAACAAATGCGCTTATCTACAGTATGGGAATTTATAAATTCAAACACTTTTTAGTAATCGGCGGGGTTATATCCGTAGTGCTTTGGATTGTGGGTACCTTACTTTTGAGCGCAATGTTGTAATCAACTATTTGGTAAATACCTCCTCGAACTTTTTAACAGCAGCTTCATAGCCAATGGCGTAGGCTTTTTCTATACCCCTTCTATCTAACAAGCCAATATGTTCCAATTCTTTAGATTCAAGCACCAAATGACAATTATTGATCTTTTGTCGGTTAATGGCATAGATCATCAATCCGGTAACCCTGCCCGTTAATTGAAATGAGTTGTTTAAGTGCTTTTTCTCCAATTGAGATACGACAGATACATTACTTCCAATAACAAAATCTACCTTGGGCAAAACCGGTTCAGAAGGAAAGTTATTCATGATCCCACCATCTGCATATAATTCTCCATTATATTCCACCGGACTGAAAACCGGTGGTAATGCAGCGGAGGCCAATAAGGGTTTAATAAGCTCGCCTTCATGAATAAACAGCTCTTCACCTTTCTGTAAATTGGTTGCCACAACATATAGTTCCCTATTTAAGGCGGCAAAACTATCCACTGGAAAATACTGTTTAAAAGAAGTAATATAACTTTCACTATTGAGCAAACCGGGTTTGGCAACCGCAAAGTAATTATACTTAAAGAGTGGCGTTTCCTTAAAAAACCGAAGCATATCTTCTACTGGCTTATCCGCAGCATACAAAGCACCTACCAAGGCACCTATACTACTACCCGAAACCACATTAGCCTCAAGACCGAATTCTTGCATTGCCTTGATCACACCTATATGCGCCATGCCTCTAATACCTCCGCCCGAAAGTACCAAACCTATGGACTTAGAACCTATTTGCATCTATCTAAAATTAATTTCAAAAAAAATGCCAAGCGAATACTATTATTCGCTTGGCATAAAATTAATCATAAATACGGACTAAGAATCCAATCCGAATGCATAATAATATTTACTTCCGTCTTCATAAACGCCCTCTAACATTACTCCGCCTTTTTTGTTTTCCAAAACATCGGCTACATCTTCAATATCATTGATACGTTTACCATCTATATGTGTTATGATAAACCCTTCTCGCATTTGGGTTTCCTTCTTAATTTTACCAGGGTAAAGTTTAGAAACCTTAACACCGCCATCTATTTTCAGTTTTTTAGCGATTTCCTTATCCACATTCTCAAAATCCGCTCCTAAAAGGTTAAATACCTCTTTCTTTTCTTTTTTGATAAAATTGGTCCCACCTTGAGAATTATGTAACTCAACCTCAAACTCTTTTTCCTTTCCGTTTCTATTTACCACGATAGTTACCTTATCACCTGGTCTTTTACCGGCAATAATTTCTTGAAGTCTAGGTGATGTTGCCGTTTCCTTTCCGTTAACGCTAACGATAATATCACCAGATTCCATTCCCGCTAAATCTGCACCGCTATCCTCACCAACTTGCTCTACCCAAACACCTTTAGTAAAATCAACATCTTTTTCTTTTGCCAAGTTGCTATCCATAGTTCTAATGGTTACCCCCAACATACCACGTTGCACATTACCGAATTTTAACAGGTCTTCTACTACTTTGGTAACTATATTACTAGGGACTGCAAATCCGTACCCTGTATACGTACCCGTTGTACTAGCAATGGCCGTATTGATCCCTACTAGGTTTCCGTCTAAATTTACTAATGCACCCCCACTGTTACCTGGGTTAATGGCAGCATCTGTCTGAATAAAACTTTCTACCGCAAACTTATCGGTATTTATATGTATACTTCTTGCCTTGGCACTAACGATACCTGCTGTAACCGTAGAGTTCAACCCTAAAGGATTACCAACGGCCAATACCCACTCACCTACTTCAACATCATCCGAATTTACCAAAGACATGGTTTTTAAATTATCTGCTTTGATCTGTAATAGCGCCAAATCTGTAGTAGGATCCGTACCAATTACCGTAGCCTTGTACGATTGATTATTATATAAGGTTACCTCAACTTCATCCGCATTGTCAATGACATGGTTATTGGTAACAATATATCCTTGATCATTGATGATTACACCAGATCCCGTACCTACTCTAGGTCTAGATGAGGATCCTTGTGGAGACTGCCCCTTGAACATATCACCAAAAAACTCTTTGAACGGATCAGGCAGTTCACGAGCACCTTGATTTTGATATGATGATCCCGTTTGTGTAGATTTAATGTGTACAACGGCATCTAAAACTTTCTCTGAAGTTTCTGTAAAATCCAATGGTTTAATATTACCATCGTTGTCTTTGGTATATAATGCCTGTGCCCCGGGTATAGATTCTACCACGGTTACACCGCTAGATTCTTTTACATCTTTTTTGTTGAAATGAATTACCCCGTAACTTACGGCAAGGGCAATAATAGCTGAGAAGAAGTATACCTTCCAAGCTCCTCTAGAATTTGTGTTTGATTTCATATGTATATAAATTTTAATATTCTTCTAACTGCCTAGTGTCAATAGCTATGCCATGTATAGCCATGTCATTGCTAAAAAAAATTTAAAAGTTTTTGAAATTTTAAGGGATTTTTTAGACTAAGTGGTCTGTAACCTTAAAATTACATTACTTGAAGCATAAAAATTATGCTCATCAACTGATATTATAGCTTGTTTATAGGCTTTTGCAATTTGTAAACCCTAAAATGCTTTAGAGAAACAAACTGCTTGGTCTAAAACTGACATTTTGACTTAAAGTAAGGCGATTCTTATATTTTAATGATACAATTTATGTATAGTTAAAAAACCTTTGCCATATTTTTACGTAAGTTTAACAACGAGAAAGAAAATTGAATTGAATTCACTAGGTGCTACTGCTATATTGGTATTTGCTAATTCCGCCAAGGAAGATTTAGCCAATAAGCGTATTGCCAAAGGTGAACAATTGTTTAACATTCTTACCACGGCCACACTTCGTAAAGCAAAAAATACAGGTTTGCCCGTTTTTCATTTTTCCGAAGAAAACCAAATTGGCAACAGTTTTGGTGAACGTTTCACGAATGCCATAGCTTCCGTTTTTGAAAAAGGTTTTACAAGTGTTATTACCATAGGGAACGATACTCCTCACTTAAAGACTCAACAACTTAAACATACTGCCAAGCAATTGGCAAAGGGCAAGTCCGTTATTGGACCATCAATTGATGGCGGGTTTTACCTTTTAGGTTTACAAAAATCGAATTTTGAGGTAGGCGAATTTCAAGATCTACCTTGGCAACGCTTTGGCTTGTACCACAAAATTACCATGTGGCTACAAGAAGAATCAACGGCATTGGTGAAATTGCCCGTTTTACAGGATCTGGATACTGAAAAAGATCTAAAGGCTATTTTATCATTCTCAAAAGACTTACCCACTACCCTGCTATTGGCGATAATAGCAATATTACGAGTAAACAGAAGTCTATACTACACTAACCATCACTTCTTTCGTCTATTTCCAAACAGTTTTCTATACAACAAGGGCTCGCCTTTGGTTTCATTTATCTAGATCCCCCTTTATCCAATGGTTGGATAAATGAAAAACCAGTCGAAAAACTATATATGAAACACTTATTACTAGTGTTGACCTTGTTTATATGTACTATGGTCAATGCTCAAGAAACAATTACCGGTACTGTAAAAGATACCGATGGAAATACCATACCTTATGTCAACATTGTTTTGTCTGGCACGCTAAATGGCACTACCACTAACGAAAACGGCATATATACAATTGATGTACCCGAACTTTCCGGTGCTCTTGAATTTTCCGTTTTAGGGTATGAAACCAAAATAATTACCATAAATAACAGACGAACAATTGATATAGTCCTAGGCGACTCTTCCGAGGTCTTAGATGAAGTGGTATTAACGGCTTTAGGTCTAAAACGAGAAACCAAAGAATTAGGTTATGTAGTTCAAAGCTTGGATGCCAAAGGAGTTACAGAGGTAAAATCGGTCAATTTTCTAGACAACCTTTCGGGTAAATTGGCAGGGGTAACCATCAACCAAGGTGCTACGGGTGTAGGATCTTCCTCTAAAATTACCATTCGTGGAGAAGCGTCTTTCTCTAACAACAATCCTTTATTTATTGTAGATGGCGTTCCTATAAACAATAATTCGGTTTTCAATTTCACCAATGAAGCGGCAGCCGGATTTCAAGAAATCGATTTTGGAAACGGAGCCATGGAGGTAAACCCAGATGATATTGCAGAGGTATCGGTTTTAAAAGGACCAAGTGCTGCGGCATTGTACGGTACTAGAGCTTCTAACGGAGTGATTATTATTGAAACAAAAAGCGGCAAGAATTCAAAAGGATTGGGCATTAGTTATAACACCAGCTTTTTTGTGGATTCAGCTTTTCAATTGCCCGATTTTCAGAATGAATACGGACAAGGAAATTCAGGAGAGTTCGCCTTTGTAGACGGATTAGGTGGTGGAACCAATGACCTTATTACGTACAGTTGGGGACCACGTTTAGATGTTGGTAATCTTATTCCGCAATATGATAGTCCGGTTACCTTGCCAGACGGTACCGTTGTAAGAGGTGGAGACACCGCTCTTTATAGTGGAATACCTATCACCCCTACAGAATTTAGATCACAACCGGACAACTTAAAGAACTTCTATGAAACCGGTACTACATTAATTAATAATATTGCTATTTCCAACGGATTTGATACCGGTAATTACCGACTTTCATTTACGGACTTACGAAGCGAATCTATTATACCGGGTGTTGATCTAGACCGGCAAACGGTGAGTGCACGACTCAATTTTGAACCCATTGATCAATTACGAATAAATTCATCCATAAGTTATATCAATTCTAATTCTGACAACAGGCCGTCTAACGGTTATGGTTCAGAAAACGCAAACTACTCTTTGGTAGCTTGGGGACCACGCTCGCTGAATATAGAGAATCTAAAAAATTACTGGCAACCAGGTTTAGAGGGTATACAACAATACTCGTACAACTATACCTTTTTTGATAATCCATATTTCATTCTTAATGAAAACAGAAACTCGTTCAATAGAGATAGGGTATTCGGAAATATTTCCGCTAGCTATGATATCACAGATCATTTAACGGCAACAGTTAGAACAGGGATGGATTATTCTAGTGAACTACGCCAATTGCGAAGAGCCTATAGTTCTAATCGTTTCGTAAATGGTGGTTATGCGGAGCACGATGTATTCTATAGGGAGGTAAACACTGATTTTTTAATAAATTATACCAATCAGTTCAATGATTTTAATATAGATGTCTCTTTAGGTGGAAACCGATTAGACCAAAAAGCGTTTACTTCACAATCGCAAACTACAAGTTTGGCACAACCGGGTATTTTTAGGTTATCTAACGCAGCATCACCTATTGAAGTTTTCGAATTTGAATCAAATAAGAGAATCAACAGCTTCTATGGCTTAGCAAAAATTGGATATAAGGATTTTCTATTTTTGGATGTCACCGGAAGAAACGATTGGTCTAGCGCATTGGCTACCCCTTTTTCAGTAGATAATACCTCTTTCTTTTATCCATCGGTATCCAGTAGTTTTATAGTATCCAAGGTGGTCAATTTACCTGAGGTAATTTCATTTGCCAAGTTACGAGCAAGTTGGGCACAGGTTGGTAATGACACAGACCCATACCAAACTACAGGGGCATTTGTTGCACAAACGCCATTTAATGGGCAACCAACATTCAGCAATTCAAACACTATTGCAAATGCCGATCTTGTTCCTGAATTGACATCCTCATTTGAGGTGGGTGCTGATCTACGCTTTTTCAATGATCAACTTCGCTTTGATGTTTCCTTTTACAATGCTTTGACGAAGGATCAAATTATCTCATTACCTATAGGCATTTCTTCAGGATATACACAACAAGTGGTCAATGGAGGTGAAGTTCGCTCTAAAGGACTTGAGGTCATAGTAGGTGTTTCCCCTGTAATAAGTCAAAATTTTAAATGGAACAGCACCTTAAATTTTAGTACCAATAGATCAACCGTTGAAAGTTTACCGCAAGATGAGGGTAGGCTAACATTGGCGTACTCTAGAATCTATGACAGTCAAAACCAAACGGTATTTTTACAGGCAGAAGAAGGTGGTCGCGTAGGAGATCTATATGGAACCGGATATTTAAAAAATGAAAATGGAGATTTCATTTTAACCGATGAGGGTAGATATATACCGGACAATGAACTACAAAAATTGGGTAATTATAATCCTGATTTTATGTTGGGTTTCAACAACCAATTCAATTATAAAAATTGGAATATGGGCTTTCTATTAGATTGGCGACAAGGTGGAATCATAGTTTCTAGAACAAGGGCATTAGGAAATGTTGGTGGTCAGTTGGCTGAAACGGCCTTTAGACCAGAAACAGGTATTGTACCAGAGGGTGTAGTAAATACAGGCACCGATGACAATCCGGTTTATGAAGCAAATACTGTAGCGGTTTCCGCAGAAAGTTACTATCGTCAATTTTATGATAGAAACCACGAAGAAAACAACACCTATGATGCATCATTTTTAAAGCTACGCCAACTATCTATTGGTTATACGTTTAACAACCTTAGCCTGTTCAACCAAGATGCTACGTTGAGTTTATCATTAATAGGAAAGAACTTATTTGCTATAACAGAGAATCCGCATTTTGACCCAGAGCAATTAGCAGTACAAGGCCAAGGATTTATTAGTGGTGTTGAAGATATGTCATATGCCACAACAAGAAGTATAGGTTTTAAAGCCGGATTTAATTTTTAAGAAAGAAAAGATGAAACATATATATAGCATTTTAATCTTATTGTTGGTCATTGGCTGCACAAAAGATTTTGAGGAAATTAATACGAACACAAACGATCCCGTAACCGTACAACCTAGTCTTTTGTTAAGACAGGTAATTTATGACTATGGGGAACAAATGTCATATGAAGGTTTTACTGCCGGTAACCTACTAGGACAATATAGTACCGCTCTAGACTTTAACTTATTTGACAGGCATGATTTAAAGTCGCCCCAATTAGGTGGTAATCCGTGGCCTATATTCTATCAAAACTTAAGGGATAATGAAATCATATTAAAATTGTCCCAAGAGAATGCTGCATATGCCGTTTATGAAGGTCCGGCAAGAATTATGAAGGCATACATGGCGGCCGGGTTAACAGATTTATTTGGTGATGCTCCCTATTCAGAAGCATTTCAAGGAGATACAGAAACGGTTACGCCGTCCTATGACACTCAGGAATCAATCTACATGGATGAAGGTGGTGTTTTTGACAATCTTGACAAAGGAATTTTAGCCATTCAGAATTATTCAGGTACCATAGCTTTAGAGGGAGATATTCTCTTTAATGGTGATTTAGATGGATGGATTCGTTTTGCAAATTCATTGAAGATAAAATACTTGATGAGAGTTTCTAATAAAATAGATGTTGCATCGCAATTACAGACCATAGTAAGTGAAGGTAATTTCATTGATGATAATGAAGAAAATGCCATTTTCAACTTTACCGATGGTGAACCTAATAGTTTTAGACTTGCGCAACTTAGGGTTGGGGACTTTAACAACTATGTACTTTCTGAAACTATGGATGAAATTTTGACCAACTTGAACGATCCTCGTATTGGTCGTCTGTACCAACCTTTTGCCAACAGTGCAGATGGTGAATACAATGGGCTTTTAAACGGTATAGACGCATCAGTTGGGGTATCATTGGCAGATTACTCATTATTAGGTACCATTTTTAGGGAAAACACCGGTTTATTGGATGCGAATTTTATGACCAGTATGGAAACCCACTTTTTGTTGGCCGAAGCTGCTGAAAGAGGATTCATTTCTGCAGATACCCAAACTTTATACAATACCGGCGTAACACAGGCATTTGCCTACTGGCAGGTGGAACTACCTGAAAATTACCTAACAGAAGATGCCCCGTTGGATAACGGCAATACTATAGAGAACATCATCACTCAAAAATGGATTGCAAATTCAATAAACGGTTATGAAGGTTGGATAGAGTATAGAAGAACGGGTTTTCCGCAATTGAAAACAATATCGGCTAGTTTAAACAATAATTTGATACCTACCCGTATGCCTTATCCATCTGAAGAAGAAGCATTAAATAATGCCAATTATACCCAAGCTTCAAATAACACGGATGGCAATAGTATTAATGTACCTGTGTGGTGGGATGAATAACCGAGTTAGGAGTTAGGAGTTAGGGGTTAGGGGTTAGGAGTTAGGAGTTAGGAGTTAGGAGTTAGGAGAAAAAAGAAAAAATGACTGAAGTACAAATTTGGCAATGGGGATTAGTGATCACATCTAGTTTGGTGTTGTTCTTACTATCACCGTGGGCAAAAGATACCAATCAGTTTTTTAAAGCCGTGCAAAAGAAGAAAGCGCCCAATACCTTTATGTTAATGGGCAGCCTTATCATCTCATGGATATTTGCCAAAAGTATCACCAACGCTGCAAACTTAGGTCTGGATTTTGGTATCGTTGGTGGTGTAGCCTATGCAGGCTATTATTTGTCATTTGTCGTAGCAGGTATCGTCATTTACAAAATGAGGCTGCACGGTAAGTATACTAGCATACATCATTTTTTAACCTCAAAATTTGGTAAAACTGCCGTAACTATATTCTCCATATTGATTGCCTTTCGTTTGTTCAATGAAGTATGGAGCAATACCATGGTCATAGGTTCTTACTTTGGTGATATGGGCACTAACGCTTACTATTGGTCCATTTTAGTATTTACAGGTTTAACCCTAGCCTATGTTCTAAAAGGCGGCATGAGCAGTTCTATTTTTACCGATGTTATCCAAATGGGACTATTTTCAATACTATTAGCGGTAATATTGTTCACCATCTTTGGTAAAGACAATGCTATAACCACCACCGAAGTAGTAAATTCTGGCATTTGGTCTTTTGAAACCGGGCTGAATTTATTGTTCGCTGCCTTGTTGCAATCGTTCAGCTACCCTTTTCATGATCCCGTGTTGACCGATAGAGGTTTTATTAGCAGTCCTAAAGTAACATTGAAAAGTTTTCTGTGGGCAAGTGTACTTGGAGCTATTTGCATTGTTCTATTCAGCATTATAGGTGTTTATGCACAATCGCAGGGTATGCAGGGCCAGGCAGCTGTTCAAGTTGGTAAGGCGTTTGGTACTGTTATACTATTGGTCATCAATTTTATTATGATCACTTCGGCAGCATCGACCTTGGACTCTACCTTTTCATCTTTTTCCAAATTATTGGCTCTTGACCTAAACCTTGGCAACACGGTTAAATTTGGTCGTTGGTCAATGGTCGCTGTAGCAGTATTGGGTACGGTTCCGGTCTTTTTAGATGCTGAAATATTATCTGCCACCACCATTAGCGGTACTATGGTCATCGGTTTAACCCCCGTTTTTTTATTTTGGAAAGGTAGTGCTCCTAAAATCAGTTTTCATTTAAGTGTTTTCTGCGGATTGTTATTCGGTTTTTTATTGATTTTCAATTGGTTTCCAGATAGCTTAATATTTACCACTGGCAAGTATGCCAATTTATTATGGATTAATTTTTGGGGCATCTTATGCTGCCTTTTCGTTTATATGATACCTACATGGATAAAGAAATAAAACATTTGGGCACTAAAACAGGAAAGCTGTTGCTTTTTGGAGGTGTGTACAGCAACCTACAAGCTTTGGAAAAACTAATTTCAATAGCCAAAGATGCCGGTATTGCACCAGAAAACTGCATTAGTACCGGTGATATTACCGGTTATTGCGCACAACCGGAAGAAACTGTTCAGTTGTTTCAAAAATGGGGCGCTTTAAGTATTGCGGGCAATGTAGAATTGCAATTGGCAAATGATAGTGAAGATTGTGGGTGCGATTTTAAAAGCGGTAGCCGTTGCGACGATTTTTCAAAAATGTGGTTTCCGTACACCAAAGGGCATTTATCACAGCAATCATTAGAGTGGATGCATGAAATTCCTGAATACATCAGTTTTGAATATGGTGGTAAAAAAGTAACGGTAGTCCATGGAAATTATGGAAATACCTCTGAATTCATATTTAAGTCGAACGCCACGGAAAGTAAAGAAAACTGTTTTAAAGAGACTAATAGTACTATTATCATAGCCGGTCATTGCGGGTTACCTTTTCATCAAACTCTAAAGGAAAATGTATGGCTAAACCCAGGTGTAATAGGTATGCCTGCAAATGATGGTACTCCAAGGGTATGGTATATGATATTGGATATTATAGATGATGAAGTTGCTTATGCCCATCATTCATTTGAATATGATGCCGAAACCGCTCAAAAATTAATGTACAAAAACCATTTACCTGAAGCATATGGAGACACGCTTACATCTGGTATATGGGATAATATGGAAATACTCCCTGAACTGGAAAAAATGGGACAGGGAATTCCAATATATTTTAACCAAGAACAAAAAGATACGATACAAACTAAAACTCAGAAAAAGATGGCAAATACGTACTATGACCCAGCAGATTTAAGAAAATTTGGAAAAATTACAGAATGGAGCGAAGAGCTTGGTACCAAATTTTTTGACTATTATGGTAAGGTTTTCGAAGAAGGCGCACTAAGTGCTAGAGAAAAGTCTTTAATTGCATTGGCCGTATCTCATGTTGTCAAATGTCCATATTGTATTGACGCCTATACTAAAGACGGCTTACAAAAAGGCATTACCAAAGAGGAAATGATGGAGGCGGTGCATGTAGGAGCAGCTATTGAAGGTGGTGCCACCTTGGTGCATGGAGTACAAATGATGAACAAGTATAACAAATTGTCAATGTAAATTTCGTTGTTGGTTGTTCGTTGATGGATGTTCGTAACAGCCTTCTTCAATAATCAATACAATGAAATTAAAGCTGGTTTAAAAAAAAGTGCAAATGGAATATTCGCTATGAATATCCATGCAAAAAAAAGAAATTAAATGTTGTGAAGTTAGAGTTTAATGCATTTGTACAAAATGCCAACAACGAACAACGAACAACGAACAACTAAAAAATGGCTACAAAATCATTAAAAGCAAAAGGAAACGATTTAGCAGTTTCCAACAAGCAGTTAGAAATATTGAACGGAGGCATATTTGCTGATGGAGAGCTTCCTTATTTTAAAGACAAAATCGCAGATATTGGGCATTTTCCATTACGCCCCAAGAAACTTGAGATCCTACAGATAAACGTAGGCTATATGTGCAATCAAGTCTGTGAACACTGTCATGTAGATGCTGGTCCAGATCGTAAAGAAATCATGACCCGTGAAACCATGCAGCAATGTATTGAGGTAATCAAGAACACGGGAGCACATACCTTAGACTTAACGGGCGGTGCACCAGAAATGAATCCTGATTTTAGATGGTTTGTTGAAGAAGCGGCAAAAGCCGGCATTAAAGATTTTATTGTTCGTTCTAACCTAACCATTATACGTGCCAACAAGAAATACTACGATTTACCAGATTTCTTTAAAAAGCATAATGTGCATGTAATATCCTCTATGCCGCACTATACCCGTGGAAAGACGGATAAACAAAGAGGAGACGGAGTTTTTGACAAATCGATAAAAGCATTACAAGAATTGAACGAAAGGGGTTATGGCATGCCTGGCAGTGATCTAAAATTAGATTTAGTCTACAATCCGTCTGGCGCATATTTACCAGGAGATCAAGCCGCCATGGAGAAAGATTTCAAAAAAGCGCTTAAAGAAGATTTTAATATTGACTTTCACAACCTATTTGCCATTACCAATTTACCCATTGCACGTTTCTTGGATTATTTGATCGCATCAGAAAATTATGAAGATTACATGTATGCATTGGTAGAAGCATACAATCCGTCTGCAGTGGCAAATGTAATGTGTACCAACACCATTTCCATTAGCTGGGACGGTTGGTTGTACGATTGTGACTTTAACCAAATGTTAGATTTAAAAGTAGCCAGTAAGGTAAAGCATATAAAGGATTATAATGAAGATATCTTAAACGATAGAAACATTATAATATCACAACATTGCTATGGCTGTACAGCGGGTGCCGGTAGTAGCTGCCAAGGTACCGTTGCTTAGTAACAATTACCGATAATAAATGAACCGTTCAGTGAATGCATTGAGCGGTTTTTCTTTTACAAACCTTTTTATTTTTATAGCCACAAACAACCAAGGAGTATGTTTATTAACGCTATAGTATTGTTTTTCAACTAAAAGGGTGTGTTTACCGAATAAAAACGCATCTCATCTATAAATTCCATTAAATTATATAAATCTCAAGTTCTATAAACAGACCATATGGTCTAAATACCCAAATCTCAGTATTATGAACAAGAGTTTAAAGCGCATGGCTACCATGCAACGTATGCAGACTACAGGATTAGAATTGTTCTATTCCCAAGGATATTATAATACAAGTATAGACGATATCCTAAAAAGACTAGACCTCTCTAAAGGTGCTTTTTATTATCATTTTGATTCTAAGGAAGATTTCTTTGTTCAAATCATACAGAATTTATTGGCCCGTAAAATATATAGCACATTAATAGAGCCTATTGAAGGTCATGAGAACCCTTTAACGCTGATTACAAAATGTTTTGACGATGCTATGGAAACTGCCGTACATAATGAAATGGATTATGGTTTTATTCTAAGTAACTTCTTATCTGAATTCAACGGAAAGAACGAAGTCATCATGAAACATTTAAATGAAATTGTAACGGTTTGGGAAGTTAACTTGGTAACTACCTTACAAAAAGGAAAATTCAACGGTTTCTTGGACAGACATGTAGATTGCGAAGCCGCTGCAACCTTTTTAATGAGTTCTTATTTTGGAGTACGCACATTAATGACCAGCTCTGCTCCAGCTGCTAAAAAATACCGATTCATGTCTCAATTAAGACAATATTTTAAAAGTATAGAAGCAAAGGTTACTACCCCTTAAGTTGTAGGTTTTAAAATATCAACTATTTTCTGAACGATGGTTTCTGGTTTTATGGTTTCCATGACCTTATCATAATCTTCAGGGTGCTTATTTCCATAAATAGAAGTTGGAATAGCAGGATATAGATTCCTGTCGGATAAAAGGGCATTTTCATCGGGCTGATTAAAAGGTGAGAAACCAGCATAAGGGTGGGTAACCCCCCAAATTGTTACGGTTGGCACAGCATACATGGCAGCTAAATGAGCGTTACCGCTATCCATGGCCAGCATAAGGTCAAGATTGGATATTAAGCCGAGTTCCTCTGAAAATGATAGCTTTCCCGCAGCGCTAATACAATTTTTAAACTGCTTTTCCCATGAAGTAAGAATTTCTATTTCGCTGGTACCACCGCCAAATAACACCAATTTATAGCTCTCTGAAGAATCCAATTGTAAAACCACTTTTTGCATTAAGTCTAAAGGATACATTTTTCCTTTAAAAGCAGCAAAAGGAGCTATACCTATAACTTTCCGGTTATGGTTTTCAAGCAAAGTGGCAAAATCGTTAGACATGGGCTTTTTGGACATGGTCTCCATTTCGTTTTTACCAATGGGATAGCCTAATTTGCCGAATACAACGGCATATCTTTCAAAAGTGGATTTCAATGGCTTAAAAACATCTCTATCGGCATTTATCAAAGCTTTCTTTTCTGCCCTACCCTTGTCTAATTGTACAAATGGAATACCTGATAATTTAAAAAACTGTTTTAGTATTGAACTTCGTAAAACATTATGAATATCCGCAACGGCATCAATCTGCAATAATTGTAACTCCCTGTATAATTTCCAAAGACCTAAAATTCCTTTATGCCTACCTTTTACATCTGCCTTAAAAACTGAAACATTAGCTATATTATGGAATATAGGAGCAGTAAATGCTTTTGTTAGAACAGTGATTTTTACCTGAGGATATTTTTTAACAATACCTGTGATAACAGGAACCGACATAGCAACATCTCCCATAGCGGAGAGTCGGATGACCAAAATGTGTTTATGACTATTTATTGCCACGAAGGATGGGGTTTAGTTCCTCATCATTATACATCTTCATTTGTTTATAGACCTTCATATACTTAATGCCACTTTCAATGTCAGCAAGTAACTGGTCTATAGCTTGTGAAAGATCACTTTTTTGTTCCAACAAAACTTCTAACTTGGCCTGGCATTTTTCTCTATGTGCCAAAGCAGCATCTGACCTTGTTGCTTCTTCTTTCATGTGATAGATCTTTAATGCCAATATGGACAATCTATCTATTGCCCAAGCCGGACTCTCTGTATTGATAGTAGCGTTCGGCTTAACTTCTACCGATTGGTATTTTTTTAAGAAATAACTATCTATAAATTCTACCAAATCTGTTCTATCTTGATTGCTGGCATCAATTTTACGTTTTAAAACCAGGGCATCTGTAGGATTAATGTCCGGATCTCTAATGATATCCTCATAATGCCATTGAACCGTATCGATCCAATTTTTTCTATATAATAAATGCTCAATCTCCTCCTTGGAATAGGGGTTTTCAAAACTTTGGTAAACATCATCTTTTACATGATATTTTTCAATACTGTCATTAAAAATTTTAAACGCGAATTCGCTAAACATATGAGCCTTTTTTACAAAGATAAAGTTTATAGTTGTAACCTATAATTTGACCAGATAGACTATTAACGGAACTACAATGCTAGAAATGATTACAAGCTCTAAAAACTTAGGTTTTTTAATAGATTGAAGATAATTTACAATAAAGATAACCGATGGGAAAAAAGTAATTATGACCGCATTATTGTTATCTGAGGTCACTAAAATATTCACTACCAGACCAATGATAAATGAAAATGCAATTAACCTAATAACAATAACCTTACCGACACCAGATTTACTTAGGTGGATAAATGCAGAAAATGCCATGGCCATATTCAATAGAGCATAAAGCGTCATTTTTAAGCTGGTCCACCATTTTATTGGAAAAATGGCATCATAATCAATTGCAAAATCATAATGCTCAGCTATAAAATTAGGCTTATCAAGAAGTAAGACAACTCCATAAAGAATCATAAAAAAACAAAATCCAACGGATAAAATTACCATCCAATTTCTAATATTCTTAGGCTCATAGATATAAATTGCCGCGAATACTAAAAGCAAATATAGCAGTGCCCATTCGTAAAAGACACTTGAAATACAGATCCATAGACCTGCATCAAAAATCTTTAGCTTAATATTCTTCAAGGATTTAATACTCAGCAAACGCCTCATGGTCAATAGAAGAAAAAAACTGGTTAAAATAGCCTTACTATCACCCAAAGTTTCTGGAAAGACCACAAAAAGTAACGTAAAAAATAATATGGCATAAGAGTTTGTACCAGTAAGCTTATTGCGTTTTACAATAAAATCAACAACGAATACACTGAAAAGAAGAATGGCCAAAATACCAATAGATGGCATAATTTCCACTTCACTTATTTCAAAATCAAACAAGTAAAATTGAACCGACCAATAAAATAGAAACAAAAAAACCAGAAGAATTATGAAATTCACCGGTTTTGTTTTCTCAAAAATGCTTGAAATCATCTAAGCTTTTTATATTTTTGCTGGTAAATATAGTAATAAGATGAAATCATTTTTTGAAGGTATCGCGGATTTGTTCGTAAATGTATTGTTTGCACCGTTGGATTTTTTGCGTTTTACTGATAGTTGGGCATTAGCAAATATTCTTAATTGGATATTTATGCTAATAGGTTCAGTAGCATTTGTGTATTGGATGCTAGAGTTGAAAAAATACAATGAAAAGGGAGAAGAAGACAAGTCAAGTACTTCTCACTCTTACCTATAAAAAAAGTATATTTATTTCATCGGATTTTATAAATTGAAATCCGATGAAATAAGTAATTGTTAAAGATCAAATCCAAGATCTTTTCTATAGTTCATACCTTCAAAGGAAAGCTTCGCTACATTTTCGTAAGATTTGGATAGTGCAGTTTTAAAATCACTTCCAAAAGAAGTTATTGCCATTACCCTACCACCATTAGTTACGACCTTACCTTCTTTAAGCGTAGTACCGGCGTGAAAAACCAAGGAATCTTCAATAGATTCAATACCAGAAATTTCTTTACCTTTCTCGTAAGACCCTGGATAACCACCGGAAACGGTCATAACCGTTGTAGCGGTTCTTTCATCCAATTGTAATTCTATGTCAGCTAGTTTCTGATCGGCTACGGCCTTTAATAAATCGACCATATCATTTTGAATACGTGGTAATACCACCTCTGTCTCAGGATCTCCCATTCTAACGTTGTATTCAATAACCTTAGGGTCATCTCCAACTTTTATAAGTCCTATGAAGATAAAACCCTTGTACGGCATATTGTCCTTTTTAAGCCCCTCTACGGTAGGTTTTACAATTCGCTGCTCTATCTTGTCCATAAAGACTTTATTAGCGAAAGGAACAGGGGAAATAGCTCCCATACCGCCCGTATTCAATCCGGTATCGCCCTCTCCTATTCTTTTATAGTCTTTTGCAGTAGGTAACACTTTATACGAATCGCCATCTGTAAGCACAAAAACGCTTAATTCGATTCCGTCTAGAAACTCTTCTATAACGACAGTAGCACTTGCTGAGCCAAACTTTTTGTCTACTAACATAGATTTAAGTTCATTTTTGGCATCATCAAGATCATTTAAAATAACTACACCTTTACCAGCGGCAAGTCCATCTGCCTTTAATACATAAGGAGGATTAAGCTGTTCTAAAAATTTGAATCCGTCTTTAACTGTTTCTGAAGTAAAGCTTTTATACTGAGCGGTAGGAATTTGATGGCGCATCATAAATTCTTTAGCGAATTCTTTACTTCCTTCTAGAGTAGCCGCCAACTTTTCCGGACCAATTACAGCAATATTTTTTAAATCGTTATCATCTAAAAAGAAGTCATGGATTCCATTAACTAGAGGATCCTCTGGACCAACTACCACCAATTGAATATTTTCTTTTAAAACCAATGTTTTGATTTCTTCAAAATCATTTACACCAATTGGTACATTCGTTGCTATTTTATTAGTTCCTGCATTTCCTGGCGCCACAAAAAGTTTAGAAACTTTTTCACTTTGTGCTATTTTCCATGCGAATGTGTGCTCGCGACCTCCCGATCCTAATATTAAAATATTCATTTTATAAATAACCTTGTTTATTGCATAATTTATCTTGTTGTCGAAAAATCCCTATGTTCTTTCTTCTGTAATTCCTCTGTAGACAACGATTTGAAATAATCGTATACGATTTTTAGTCCTTCTGCCCTATGTACCTTTGGTTCCCACCCCAAGATTTCTTTAGCTTTACTAATATCAGGTTGCCTCTGTGTAGGATCATCTTGAGGAAGAGGCTTATAGATAACTTTTTGTTTAGTTCCTGTTAATGCTATAATCTCTTCGGCGAATTCCTTAATAGTAGTTTCGTGCGGGTTTCCAATATTAATAGGATCTGTATAATCGCTAAATAATAATCGGTATATTCCCTCAATCTGATCATCAATATAGCAAAAAGATCTACTCTGAGAACCATCACCAAAAACAGTTAAATCCTCTCCACGTAATGCTTGTCCCATAAACGCAGGTACAACCCTACCATCGTTTAAACGCATTCTAGACCCATAGGTATTAAAAATACGAACAATACGTGTATCTAACCCATGGTGTCTATGATAAGCCATTGTAATGGACTCCATAAAGCGTTTGGCTTCATCATATACTCCACGCGGTCCTATTGGGCTAACGTTACCATAATACTCTTCATTCTGAGGATGAACTAAAGGGTCTCCATAAACTTCTGAGGTAGATGCTACCAAAATCCTAGCATTCTTATCTTTTGCTAAACCAAGTAAATTTAGCGTACCTAAAGAACCAACCTTTAAGGTTTCAATAGGAATTTTCAAATAATCAATAGGACTGGCTGGAGATGCAAAATGTAATATATAATCCAGTTTACCTTCTAAATGAACAAATGTTGAAACATCATGATGATGAAATTCAAAATGCTCTAATGGAAATAGGTGGGCAATGTTCTTTAAATCTCCTGTAATAAGATTGTCCATTCCTATAACATGAAACCCTTCAGTGATAAAACGATCACAAAGATGAGAACCTAAAAAACCGGCAGCACCTGTAATTAGTATTTTTTTCATAATAATTCTAGTACGCTTTTTCTTCTCCTTTAAATAAGTTGGTAACCGTTTGAATAATAATACCCAAATCCAACAATAAAGACCAATTTTCTAAGTAAAAAATATCATATTTTACTCTATTGATTATATCCGTATCTGCTTCTATCTCCCCTCTAAAACCACTTACCTGGGCTAAACCGGTAATTCCGGGCTTTACACTATGTCTTAACATATATCTATTTGCTTTTTTCATGTATACCTCAGATAACGAAACCATATGCGGTCTTGGACCCACAACAGACATTTGGCCAAAGAAAACATTATAAAACTGTGGCATTTCATCTAAGCTTGTTTTCCTAATGAACCTACCTATCCTGGTAACTCGCATATCATTTTTTGTAACATGCAGAGCATCATTACCACGATTAACTGCCATCGACCGATATTTAAAACAATAAAACTCACGATTATCAAGACCATGTCTTTTTTGCAGAAACAACGTAGGTCCTTTAGACTCTAATTTAATCAATATAGCCATTAAGGGTGTAAGCCAGGATAAAACCAATAAAATAACAATTGAAGAAAAAATAATATCGAAAGTCCTTTTTATGAATGCATTTATTGAATCATGTAAGGCAATCTTTCTCAACGAAAGAATTGGAATATAGTCGTAGTATTCGTATTTCAGGTTTCTAGCAAAAATATCCTTGTTGTCAGGAATAAATTTAAGTGTTCGTAGGTTATTCTCTGCGAAATTAACAAGATGTGTTATTTGATCATTGGATAATTCGGCAACAGAGAAATAAATTTCATCAATATTATTTTCAACTACATACTCTAAACATTTCATCAGAGAAAAATTCTTATCTCTGACAGAGAATTTTTCTTTAAAATTTAAACCATAGTCCAACTTTGTTTGAAAAATCTTTATGAGCTGTCTTGTTTTTGCATTGTCCCCAATTACAATAACACTTCTTCCGTTACCCTTTAATAAAACCCTGAACTTTTTTAAAAGGAAAAAGCTTAAATATTTAAAAGAAAAAACAACACAAGTAACATAAACCACATAATTGGCTAAAGCCAGTCTACCCACATTAGGCTGTTTAAAAAATCCCATATAGGCATATAAAACTATTATGAACAGAAGAATTTGTCTTATTAAAAGTGAGAACAGTTGAATTACCCTAGCTTGTCTTTCTACTTCATAGAAACCATTTTTTAAAGAAATAATGGTCCAAGCAACAGACACATAACCTATGAACAAATAATAATTAACTAATTGAATTTCAAACAAAAAAACACCACAAATAAGTATAGTCAAATCAATTAGCCCCATTAAAGGTCTTAATAATTTCGACCACCTTCCCTTTCTATATTTCACTTGAGATTATTTATTAATTGTACAAGGTTTAAAACAACCTAAACATGATTGGTTACGTGTAATATGCAAATTAAAACAATTTGAATAAGAACAACTATGTTTCTATAGCTTTTGAACATAACTAGCATAATCAAATTCATTGATTAGATGAAACTATACTATTTACGTGAGAACTGAACCGTGATAAAAATTGATCCTCCCCAAATTTTCTAGCGTGACCCCTAATCCATTCCGCATCATATTTTGCCTCGTTCAATTCAAATATATCAATACATTTTTGAATAGAATAAGCTGTCTGTTCGTCGAAAAAGGCGCCGCTGGATTCGTCTATATTTTCATTCTCAATTACCGTTTCTAAGGCACCGCCTCTTTTATATGCTAAAACAGGAATACCATATGCCATTACCTCAAGAGGAATCATTCCGAAGTCCTCTTCTCCCGGAAAAATTAAAGCTCTCGTTCTATCTAAAAAAAACTCAATCTCGTCCCAAGACAAACTACCTAAAAAAGAAATATTGGAATTAGCCAATGAAGAAAGTTTTTCTTTCTCTGAACCATTCCCTATTATTACTAACTTTTTACCATTCTTATTAAACGTCTCAACTAACAAATCAATTCTTTTGTAAGGAGTAATAGCGCCAAAGCTTAAGTATATATCACGCTCTACATTCTTCACTAAAGGTCTTTCGAAAAGATTCAATTCAATAGGCGGATATATCACTGTTGAATTTTTTTCATAAAAATTTTTTACCCTTTTTGCTACATTTTCTGAATTAACCACATAACTGGTCACATTATCAATTGTTGTTATGTCCCATTTACGCAATCTTTTAAAAAAGTAATTTGCAATTGGCCTCAGCGGTTTGGACATACTCAAAAGATAATCTTCAGTAAAGCCCCAGCAATAACGCATTGGAGAATGAACATAGCAAACGTGCGGCGTCCCCGCCTTTATTTCGATTCCTTTGGCAGGCCCTGATTCTGAGGAAATAATTAAGTCATAGTCTTCTTTTAGCTTTAATGATTTTATACCTATAGGATATAATGGAAATAATTTTTGATAATACTTTTTCAAAAATGGCTGATTTAATACAGAAGAAATAATAGTATTCTTAGGTAAATTAACACCATAAATACTTTCATCCAGGAATAATGTATAAATATCTGCATCAGGATAAAGTTTTAAAATACTTTCTATAACCTTTTCTCCCCCTCTTCTGGTAATTAACCAATAATGTACTATAGCTACTTTCATATTTTTCAATAGTTAATAAAATACTGTTACCCTTGCTTACTATAAAATAAATCTGAAAAGAATGACACAAGTTTTAGGCAAAACTTAAAACAAATAGTTAAAAGGTACCCTAAGGCACTAATCTTGATGGTCATTTATTTTGTTAATATTAACAGCTCTCAAATATAAGATTGCTGAAATTACCGTAAAAAATACAATACCTTTTAAACGGTATAAAAAGGACTCTGACAATAAACCTAGCGCGAAAAGAATTAAGAAAGAAATATTTAAATCATCGTTAAAAATACTTTTTTCTTTATTTAAAATAAGTGAGTAAAACAGTAAGATCAATAAACTTATAATACCTAATATGCCCATGTCCATGTATTGTCTTAAATATTGGTTATGCAAATCATAACCGAAATACCTAATTCGTTCATCTCCATTTTTAATTACTTCTCGCCTTAGTACTTCATTGCTCTGACCTAGACCTTCACCAAGAACAAAATAATTATCGGAAATAGTTCTAAAAGCGGTTGGCCAGTGATATATACGCTCATCATTTTTAATAATATCTAATTTACCTGATAATAAGGGCAGCTTGGAACCTAAAAAGAATAGCGTAACCAATAAAAATAATAGACTTAATCTTTTTGCCAAAGAAACATTGTTAACCATTATATACTTTCCCAAAAACAAAAGATGAACCAAAAGATTTACCAATAACGGCATTCTAGAAGCTAGAATAACCAAGTTGAGATTTAAAAAAGAAATTAAGATTATAGCCCAAAAACTACTTTCATAGACCTTTAGCACTTTATTTGATAAAAGAAATATTATAGCACTTATTATCAAATAACTCCAATAAGTAGGATGAACACCGATTACATGTGGAAATTTATATTGTAAGTATAACAACATACTTCCTTTTTCTGCAGCCATATGTGTAACCCATTCATAGTTATTAATGACAAACCATGAAAATTTAATAATAGCATATAAGCCAATAAAAAAAGTAGTCAATATAAAAGTTTTGACAAAAATTTTAATCCTAGATGAATTCCATTTTGCGACAACTATTATAAAAGGAATAACTAACAACGAAATCTGCCTTTCAAGAATTTTTAATGCCAATTTAAAATCCGGAGATAGAATTGTAAACGTTATGAAGACTACGATCGCAATAAGAAAAGGGAATAATACCTTCTTATTGAAATATAGATTTTCTTTTTTGTTTTTTTCAAAAATAAGGGCAAGAGCAAATAAAATATATAAAAAGGGAACATACTTTTCCCCTAGGAAAATACCTATGAAAGGAAATATTCCTAAAAGAAAAGGCAGTGTATCATTTTTAGTCATTCAAAAATGATTTTTCACGTTTGTAATGACCAAGTCTGTTTTGATTTAAAAAGACAGCTAAAAATAGTCCATAAATCCACCCAGTTTGAGCTGCATAAACGTAAGGGTTTACCAAAATTTCAAAGTGTAAAAAGACAAAAAATCCGAAAAGGGTTAAATCTGTTCCTTTCCTATTTTTAAAAAACATATAACATAAATATATTACCAGAGTTAAATATCCTAATAATATTAAAATTCCATTTCTATAAAAAACGTCAACTATGAAATTATGAGAAGACTCATAAGGTGATCCATTAACCATAAAATTTATACTGCCCATACCATGCCCAAACAAAATTTCTAATATTGATGAATTTTTAATATGATTATTATACATGTCCCGTACAATTAAACCTCTGCCGGAAGATGCTTGCTCAATTGTTGTTTCACCTGAAAATATACTCAAAAATCTTTCACTGAACTGTAATGCTATATCTTGAGCTGCATTAGAGTATAATAGTACTATAAAACCAATTACAGTTAAGAAAAAAGAGGTTTTCAATAAAGAAGAGAGGATTTTTCCCTTAGGATCGTACAATGCTACCAAAAACAATGTTATTACCAACCCAAATAAAGCACCACGAGACATTGTAAGAATTATTACAATTATAAAATAAAGACATGATATAACTTTTACTATGCCTTTTTTTAAATGAAAGAAACTGATAATGAAACCTAGCCCAACAATTAGGCCAAAATTATTTACACCACCCGCAAAAATAGCCTCTACCCTAAACCCCCTTACAGAACTCAAATTAAATACTTTGTCCCAGTCATCTATAAAAATTCTTAACGAAAAAAGTAGGATGGCATAGTACAAAATTTTAAATAAAACCTCTTTGCTTATATAGTTTGAGTAATAATTACCCAATAAAAAAACAAGAATAAGCTGTAGATGGATTACAGAGAATACTAATTGTTCCTTCAACAAAAAACCTTTACTAACTAAAACATTAAAAATTGTAAAAAGTAAGAAGTAAATAAAAACACATATTGCGAAAAATGCTTCTTTTTTTAATATTAATTGTCCTTTAGATAAGAAAAGGACGATTATAAAATTTAAAAATATTAAAATAGTAGACAGATATACGCTTCCTACACCGTCCGTTAAAATAAAATTAAACGGAAGGGACAATAAAAGTAAGGATAAGCTAAACTTGGCTAACGAGAATGTCTTCAAAATCAAGTGTTAAATCAAAGTTTTTATAAATTTCATGATCAATGTTAATACCCTTAATTTTTATACCGATCGTTTTAAGATTAAAAATTTTAGCATCTATTAATGCCGTTGAAAAAAAACTATAAGCGTTTTTAGATTTTTTAAAGCCATCTATCATGTCCTTTACCACAATGACATTTTTTGGTAAATTGATACTATCTAACTGATTAATGCAAGCCGGATGAAGTTTTATTAACACGTTTTTATATTTATTAGATAAATATTCAATAATAACATTGGTATATTTAATTTCTTCTTCAGCTGAACATAATCCTGCTAGATGTAAACATTGCATTAAAAAAATAGCTGTTTCTGAATCTTGTTCTACTGCGCTATTATTGTAATGAGATAATAAATCTGCCTTGATAAAATCCAATTTCGCATCAACTTGATTGTCTTTCCAATTTTTATATTTAATTAAAAAATTCTTTTCCCTAAGAGAATATACATAATATGAATTCAATAAAATACCACCAAAACCGGCTCCTATAGCATATACTCCAAAAATCGTCTTCGAAAAACTGTTGACTATTCCTCTAGCTAATTCCTTACCTTTAGAAAACTTTAGAGGAAATACACCATGCTGTAGGGCTATATAGTAAATGTCAGGAAATTTAGTTTTTAAATGACATACTATATTATGACTTATAAAACCTTCCGATGATGAAAAATAAACAGTATCTAGCTTGTTCTCTATTATAAAAGCTTCTATTTCAGCGGTAGTTTTTAAGAGACTTTTTTTGGATAATAATCTTTTAAAGATATTTTTTATCGGGTTGCCATCAAAATTATTTTCCAAATTTGCCCTAAAGACCTCTAAACCATGAATATTTGCCATATCCATGAAGCGTTTATTCATTGCTTTTTCAAAGATTATTAAACCTTTATTTCCCTCCATTTAAATTGTGCTCTTAATAATTTTAATAGTAGAACTGTAAAATAGGTAACCATAAAACTGTATGCAGCCCCTAAAATTCCAAATTTAGGAATTAGAACGAGGTTAAGACCTAAATTTATTATAAATGAAACGGCCATAATGACTGTAATAGCCCTTTCATCATGACTAACATACAAAAACAAATGGGGTATCAATGACAAATTATTAAAAACAAATCCTAAAAGGAATATGTACAATAAATCTATATCAGCTATAAAGGCTTCTTTATCAATTAAACCAAAAATAAAAGGACTGATCAACGGAATTACTATTGCTAAAGAAATACTTGATACTAATGTCAACAGACCAAACTTTTTTAATTCAGAAATAAAAATCTTTTTATTATCTGCAAAACTTTGAATTAATTGTGGCAGATAGATAATGTAAAAACCACTTACAATAAAAATATGTATTACTGAAGCTATTGAAAACAGGAAAGAGTAGATTCCGGTATCCTCAAGACTAAGTAACTTACCTATTATAAATTTATCGGAGAATTCAATTCCTTTTAAAAAAATTATCAATACTACAAAGGGAAATATAGCCTTTAAACTTAGTTTCAGCTGTTCTGATGACATTCTTGTAAACATAGAACTTGTAAACGTGTGCAAAGTTCTAATAAAGCCCCTGTAAGCTATAATAAATAATAAAATGTAGGAAACTAGCATTATCCACAGAACTATTTCAAAAGTCAATGCTCCAAAAAAAACTTTATAAATAACAATTAAAACAACAAAAAGTAAACTTTTATAAATAAGCTGTATGTTACCTTTCCTAAAAGATTTATTTATCATCAAATACCTGTAGACCTCTTGTGAAAAATAATCACAAAGTCCAATTACCAGCACTAACACTACATTTACCGATGTAATCAATTCATTTGGAAAAACTATTAAGAACAAGAGTACTTGTGCAATTAAAACCAATGGAGCAATTGTGAAAAAAAACGAAAAATGTTCGTTATAAATTTGCTTTTTCTCTGTCGCTTGTGCTATGTTTCTATTGGTTATATTGTAATATTCCAATCCAAAAATAGTAGTGGATATTAGTACGAAGTAACTAATTAATTGAAAACTACCATAATCATTTAGACTAAGGTTTTTAGCTAAATAACCAAGTAACAAAAACTTAGAAGCAATTGAAATGCCCCTTGTAAATAAACTTTCTAAACTATTTTTCAACTAATGACTTTTAAAACCTTTGCAGGATTACCGGCAACTACGACATTATCAGGAACATCTTTGGTAACTATGCTACCTGCACCTACAATGGAATTATGACCTATTGTTACACCTGGTAACAAAATTGCATTAGCGCCTACCCAACAACCTTTTTTTAAAATTGTATTCTCTGCATTAAAATGACCTTGATCCATGATTGTTGTATTTAATGCTCCGTACTTATGGTTAGATACATAAATATGTACTCCTGAACCAATTAAAACATGGTCCTCAATTATAATCTTTCCTTTTTCCGGTTCACGTATGTCAGCAAATAACATACTGCCAGGTCTAATAACCACCTTATCGCCAATACTAATTTTTGAACAATTAATTGCAAACGCATATGGTCTAAATTCTGACCCAATGCCAAAATGACCAAATTTCTTTTCACATAATTTACGAGAAGTTTTCTTGAAAAATAGTCTCCAATGTGTAAATGGACAATCTGGTCCAAGGCGATCTGCCTTTTTGTCAAACCTTCTTTTATTTAAAAAACCGATCATAATCAAAATGTTTCTTGCAAGTATTCAAAAATATTCATCTCCTCTTTATTTTCCTTTAGGACCCTGGCAATTTCTGTACCTATAATTAATTTTTGAATTTTATAGTTTATTGAATTATCTCCACGAAAACTATATTGCCCTAAGTTAAGTTTTTCAATTACATAATCAGGTAGTTCCGTATGTGCAACATGATATAATTGACCTTCATAATCAAACGATGTAAAGTTACTTTCAAAATTAATAGGGTTATGGTTGGCTTTTCCCAACAGATCTTTTTGGTTTTTAGGGTACAAATGAACAAAGAACTTACTTTCTTGTTGCATATCGGTCAGTGTACCTTTTTTAAGAAAAACTATTTCTTTTTTACCATCAAAATTGGCAATGAATATTTTGTAAACACTATCTGAGTAAACACCTCTTTGAGCTAGAAGTTTTGAGTATTCACTACCAGTCTTCAACATCATTATTTGCTGTTTTTCCTTTTTGTCTAATTGTATATTTCTTTTGTTTGCCTGTAGAATAAGAATTGTTCCAACTATAATGGTTACAAGGGGTTTCAAATATAAGTTTGAAGATATACTAAAATTAACTTCTCTAAATTTTCTTCCATATTCTATAAATCTTGTCTCAAAATAAAAATAAACAACATAACTTAAAACTAAAGTTATAATCACAGCTAAGCTTAAAAAACTATAAGAATTTTCAGCTATATTAAGTTGTTTAGCTAGAAACCAATACACAATTGGATGAATAAGGTAAAGGGAGTAAGAAATATGGCCTAGGCGTTCTAAGATTAGATTAACCCATTTAAAATTAGGGAATTTAATAAGCAAAAATGCAGCCGTTAAAATAAAACAACCAGCACTATAAATTATTCTATTAGAACCGCTGATTATATGAATTAAATCGCCTTCTGACAAGGGTAACAGGAAAATAATAAGAGCAAGAAGTAATAGAATTGATCCGAGCTTATTATTCTCTTTCAATGCAAATAAACTACCTATTAATATTCCACCAACAAATAAAAATAATTGGTTTAATGGGTTGATATAGGTTTTCCATGCCTTACCTAAACTATCAAATTCTGATAATTGGAAAAAAGCAAAATACAGTGCGATAAATAAAGTAATTAAAAAAAAAACGGGAACTAAATATTTAAACTTCCTTGATGCTATTACAATAATGGGGAAGAGAGCATAAAAAACCAATTCATTCCCTATTGACCAAGCTCCAGTAGGTATATATTGATCCACGGCAAAAAAACCAAATAGTCCAGTTATATTTAGTAAAATCTTTTCGTAGGGATAACTTTTAGCTAAAAGAAGTATATTTAATAAAATACAAAACCATAATAAAGGGTATATTCTAGCCAAACGTTTTACAGAAAAACTCTTTATTGTTTTCAAAGTTAATTTATCTTGATATACAAGATATAATGTTAAGCCACTTAACACATAGAAAACCGAAACACCATAAATACCAATTTTACCAAGAATGGTTTCACTACCATATACTCCATAGGACCATACAAGATAATGATAACACATTATACCCAATGCCATTAGTCCTCGTAAATAATCAAGTGATGCTATTCGCATTAGTATAAAAGACTTTAACTAAGTTTCAGTAAAAATACTAAAACCAAAACAACAATTAGCATCTCTATGGTGCTGTAAAAACGAATCGATCTTTGTTAGTCTGATTACAGGCTCCGCTGTTTAGAGAATTCCACACACCCCTACTATTACCATTAACAACAGAACGAATTGAGAACTCATAAGTGCTACCAGATTCAAAGTTACTTAATGGTAAACTATAAGAGAATAATCCCCCACTGCGTGTAGCTTGCGTTATTTCAATCGAAACTCCTTCTCCTTCTAAAAAACCCTGCAGACCATATTCAATTTCGTAAACTACCTGATCATAAGATTGACAGTATTCATAATTGAAACCATAATGATAATCAGGCCAGCTTAGTTGTAATTGATCGTCAATAAAACTGCTCTCTGCAATGAACACCACATTGGCAATTGGAGAACGATAGGTTAAGACCTTTGTGTATTCCGAAAAAGAAGAACCACAAGCTACTCGTACAAAAATATCATAATTAGTATTTGCTTTTATATAATCTGAGTATTCATTATGGAAGGTAAGTTTGTTTAAATTAAAATAATCTTCAAACTCTAAACCAGTCCCTTTTTCTGTATTCTCTTCTACTACTTCTACAACGTAACTTGAAAGAGTATTTACGTAAAAGTTGATGTTATAACCATCATCATACACATCGCTTACAATTGCTTTACAAGGCGAAGTTAAATTTTCTTCACCAGTATTTATGCTTTTTGTAACCCATTCACCGTAAACATCATTACATTTTCCCCTAACAAGGAATGTATACTCAACATTTGGTTCAATATCCGGAAAGTTAAAAATATCAACATTGGTCTCTAAAGTATATATTTGTGCTTCGGCAGGTTTAGTATTACCGTTTGTCAACATGGCAACTTGCCACTCTTCTGCCCTTCTGGTAGGAATCCAAAAAGCTCTAAAATCGCCATTATCAACATAACCTATGAACCCCAAATTATCTGCATCTAGCTCATAACAAATAGGAGTGGTAAAGGTGTAAGGATTTGAAATAAATTCTCCTGTAATATCGGCCGTACAAATAGATTGCAGGTAAAAATCATATTCCGTATTTGGTTTCAAATCTTTTAGTTCAACATTCTCATCAGATGTATTCCCTTTAACACCTGTGCCTAACACAAAGCCTTTCTCACCATATTCATAATTTGAGGCGAAACCTTGTGTCTCTAACCACTTAATAGTGGCGCTGTAAGGTGATAAAGCCTCCAGACCAATATCAACATTTCTAGGGCATATCTCTTCAGTTTCTTCAATTACATCATCTGTTTTACAGCTATTGAAAAGTGTAAATAAAATTATTGATACTGAAAAAATGTTAGTTCTCATAAATACTGTCCGTATATTTTTAACACAAGAGCATCTTAGATATTATATTGCCGTCCACCCGCCATCCACCATTAAATTATGACCGGTAATGAATGAGGCGTCTTCTGACAGTAAAAAAGCAATTGCTGGAGCTATTTCTTCTGGTCGGCCCAATCTTTTCAATGGTGATTTATCTTCATACCGCTCTATAAACGAAGAGTGCTGAGCATCTTTAATTCCGCCAGGTGAAACACAATTTACCCTAATATTATATTTGCCATAGTAAGAAGCTAAATATCTACTAAAATTAATGACTCCTCCTTTTATAGCGGCATAAGCAGCAGGTGAAGTGCCGCCATACCCTTCATAAATAGTAAAATCATTACCGACAACACCATATATTGAAGCGATATTTACGATAGAGCCCGATCCTTGTTGTTTCATTACTTCTAAAACACACTGGCATAAGAAAAATACGCTATTCATCTGCATATCTACATTCTTTCGCCATGACTCTAAAGGTACATCTTCAAATTTATTGCCCCAGTCCTTTGTTCTCGGATAAGCATTGTTTACCAAACCATCTATTCTACCATACTTGGTATACACTTGTGCTACCAAATCCCTTATAGAATCTTCAGAAGTAACGTCGCAATTATAATCGCCAATTTCAATATTCGTATTTGCATTGATATCGGCATTGATTACAATAGCTTGACTTTTCCTTAAAAGCTCTAATGTTGGTTTGCCTATTAGACCACTACCACCGGTAACAATAATTACTTTGTTTTTTAATCGTTCTGCAAGCATATTTCTAATATTTCGTAAGCTTCATTAGCTGTATTAAACTTATTGTCTTTTGCAACGACCTCATGAATAAAAAACCGTAATTGATCTTCGTAGGTATCCATTATTGTTTTCTTGGAAGTGAAAATAATCTCCTTATTTTGATAAACCGTATTTTCTAGAATATCAATTGTTATTGTATGATCATCACAAACAATTTCAAGAGTTCTTTTTGGGTCTCTTCTAAAATAGTTTAGAACTATGTTAGCATTGAATGTTGTATACCCTAACATATAATTTGCATAATCATAAGCATCAATATTCAAAGAAGATTTACTTGAAAAAACCTTATGTACTTCTTGGGGTTTGCCAAATAACCAATAGGCATAATCTATTTCATGGATTAAATCTATATGTACCCCTCCTCCTAATTTTCTATTGGCACTATAGGTAGTTTTATAATCTATACCCGGTCTCCAATCTGGTAAATAAGATCCGCAATAAACATTTACTTCATTGATCCTTTTTCTTTGAATGTACTTTTTAGCAAATTTTATACAATCTAAAAACCTAAGGTTACACGCCACGTAGGTAATAATATTATTGCTATCAATTTTTTGTAATACTGCCTTGTTCCCCAATGAAGAAAAAAGCGGTTTTTCAATAAATAAGGGTATTTTTTTAGGTATTAAGTGTTCAATTGTTTCTTTATGTATCGATGTAGGATTAGATATTATGGCAAAATCAATTTCAATATGATCTAAATCATCAAATGAGAATATATTGATAATCCCCTTCTTGGCATCTGCTTTTAATGAAGATCGTATAGCATACAATTCAATATTAGGATCAATTTTCCTTAAAGCCGCAATATGTTTTAAAGCGATAGAACCAAGACCTACGATCAATACTTTCATAAATTCATTCCTAGTTTATCATTTGCCAAAAGATATTCCATCATATCAAAATCTAGAGGCTCGTCTAGGTCAAAACATATATGGTCCATTATATAATACAAACTTCTTTGTGTAATAGCCGACTTACAGCCGTTTACAAAAAAGGTTCTACGATAAAAATAAAATGAGGCATTCATATCAAAAACCTGCGGTGCCGTTTGTCTAGATCTTGTATCACTTGGGCATACCAATTTACAATACCCATTATCGGCATCTTCTACTACATTGAAATAAGGATTTTTATGAGGCTTAGATACTGAAAACAGATTTATGGCCATATCATCGGCCAAAAGCTTTTTAAAACCTTCATTTAGATCTTTCTGAGTTCTTAAAGGAGAAGTAATATCAAGATCTAATAGAATATCATATTTTTTATTATTCTTGCTTTCTTGAAACCTTAACGCATCTTTTAAAACATCAATTTTACCAACCGTATCATTCGCCAAGTAATCTGGTCTAATATAATCTGTTTCCAAGCCAAATGACAAGGCTACTTCTTTAATAGCACTATCATCAGTTGAAAGTAAAATATCTACATTATCATGTAGTGAAGCAAATTCCTTGGCATGTTTAATGGAATATGCCAAAAGAGGAACACCATTTAATTTTTTAATGTTTTTACCAGGAATTCCCTTAGAGCCTCCTCTTCCACATAATGTAATTAGTATATTCATTTAAAATTTAATTTGTTCAATATCTCTTTGCGCTTTTTCAAAATCTTCATGTTTGCCTACATCTAACCAGTAACCGGATAATGGATAAGAAACAACTTTTTTACCATCTTCAATTAATTTTTCCATTAAATCGGTAGCATTGAAAAAGCTTTCTTTAGGAAGATACTTTAACGCAGATTTTTTAATAAGATATATACCTCCATTAGAATAATAAGTGTAAGTAGGTTTCTCTTTAAAATTTACTACTTGACCATTATTTGTTTCTAATACGGCATAAGGAATGTTAACTTGATAGGGAATTGTAACTACTGCCAAATCTGCATCATTGTTCTTAAAATCTAAGAAAAAATGCTCGTAATCTAAATTGGTTAAAAGATCAGAATTTGTAAGCAGAACATAATCATGTGAAAAATCATCTATTTTAGATACCGCTCCAATAGTTCCTAAAGGTTTGTCTTCCCATACATAACTTAAATTAATATTTTTTTGCCTTCCGTTTCCAAAATAATCTTCAATTTGCTCTCCTAGATATTTTACCGATATCCAAAAATCATCTATTCCGTATAACGCAAGTCTATCTAAATTATGCTCCATAATAGGTTTAGAGCCAACTTTTAACAAAGGTTTTGGCGTATGCTCTGTTAAAGGTCTTAACCGCGTTCCTTTACCTCCGGCCATAATTACGGCATCAACAGGCAAATAAGATCGTATTAATCTAAAGTTAATAACGGTTACTACGATGTTATTATCGTCCAAAACGGGTAAAATTCTATAATTACCTTCTCTATATTCAATTATTTTCTCTAGATTCTTTTCACCTTTTCTGATAAATTTTGGATTGGGCTGAATAATTTTATTAACGTTATCTGTAACTTCAACACCATCTATTAATCCCCTTCTAATATCGCCATCAGTGAGCGAACCCAAAAGTTTATCTTCATCATCAACAACGAATAAAATAGCATCTTTTGCTAAATCTTGTAACTTTATCAAGGCTTCCCTGATGGTGCTTTCTGTAAGCAGTAAATGGTCTTTATAGTTTCTCAAAACATGTTGGTTTTAAATCGTAAAATGACTTTTTAAGATTTTTATTATTGAATGTCGTTAGTTGGTTCATTATCTTATCTGTTGCATCCCCATTACCAAATAACAGTTCTTGTTCTGAAATTTCATCCAAGAAATTAATATTTGTTGTTTTTAAAATAGCCGATGTAATTTCTTGCTCATTTGGTGCACAATGTATAACACTTATTGGGGCTACGCGACCTTTTTGTCTATCTCCAATATTGATAGTAGGAATATGAAAATATGGAACTTCTAGAATTCCACTTGACGAATTACCGATTACAAAGTCTACATATTTTAATGCTGAAAGGTACCTAAGTTGACCCAACGATGTAAAGCTAATTGCTTTTGCGATATTATTTTCTACATAGGCATCAATCATATCAATAATCGCTTTACCGCCTTTATCCGAATTGGGTTTTGTAAAAATTAATGTCGTATTTTTCATTTTATCTAAAGCGAACAATAATTCTTGAAACTGTACCTCTGCAGTACAATTCTCCATAGTAACAGGATGAAAAGTAATTAATACGGATTTTTTGTTAAGTTTTGTAGCAATAGATTCTTCAAAAGATTTTTTATCTAATAACTGAAGGTTTTTTATACTATCTATGCCTATTGCGCCAACATTAAATACAGTGTGGGGCTGTTCCCCTAATTGTATGATTCTATTTCTATATACCTCGCAACTTGCAAAGTGCAAATGACTCATTTTAGTAATTGCATGTCTAATAAACTCGTCATAAGCCCCTTCTGTTGTTTCACCGCCATGAATATGAGCTACAGGAATGTTACTGATCACTGCGGCCGTAGCTGCAGCAAGTATTTCGCTTCGGTCACCTAAAACTACGATCATGTCAGGGTTAAATTCGCTAAAAGTTTCTGCAAAACCTATTGTAGCCGTACCTACCGCTTTTGAGATATCCAAAGCACTATCCCCTTTTAAACCATCCTCAACTTTTGCATCTATGGTGAACCCGTCTTTTTCTATTTGTAAATACGTATTTCCGAATTCTGACATTAAATGCATGCCGGTAACAAAAAGTTGAAGCTGTAAAACTTTAGCGTCATCAATGGCTTTAATCAACGGCTTTAATAGGCCGTACTCTGCCCTAGTACCTGTTATGACAGCAATTTTTTTCATATTAACTCGTCAGCTTTGTAGTTTTTAGTTGCAATTGTACCAATAACCTCATCCCATTTCATAGGAGATATTCCTGTACCCGGCCGCTTTACGGTTATATTGTTTTCGTTGAAAACTTCTCCTTTAGAAATATCTACATTTGCTACAATACTTTTACGTGCAATAGGTTTGTTTTTAACTTCACTTGGGCTAGGCGCTTTTATACCATTGCCCAAAGCCTGTTCAATATTTCTTATTGCAGCCACCATTTTTTTAAGCTCTTGGGGTTCTAATGACGCTTTATGATCAGGACCGTCCATGCTATTGTCAAGGGTAAAATGTTTTTCGATAACAGTGGCTCCAAGAGCTACCGCGGCTATAGGTATCTCAATCCCCAAAGTATGATCAGAATAACCTATAGGTACTTTAAACACATCTTTTATAGTGTTCATTGCCGTCAAGTTCACATCTTGCATGGGTGTTGGATATTCTGTATTACAATGCAAAACAGTAATATCTTTTATATCTGTACCAGATGAAGTAACAACATTTATTGCGTCTTCTATTTCTGACATCTCGGCCATACCAGTAGAGATTATCACCGGTTTGCCTAAGCCACCTAGTTTTCTTAAATATGGTAAATTGGTAATTTCACCAGAAGGTATTTTCCACAAATCAATTTTAAGTTCTTCTAAAAAATCAATACTATCCAGGTCAAAAGCGGTTGATAAAAACTTAATATTCTTTGCTTTGCAATAATCAATTAATATAAGGTGGTCGTTTTTACTAAGTTCAAGTTTTTGTAGCATCTTTAACTGAGATTCTACTTCATCATTGGTATTTTGTTTTTGATAATCAGCTTTTTGAGCTGATTTACTAACAAGTTTTTTAGAGTTAAATGTTTGAAACTTAACGTAATCTACCCCTGCATCTGCTGCAGCATCTATTAATTTTTTTGCTAAAGTAATATCCCCATTATGGTTTACACCCGCTTCAGCAATTATCAGTACTCTGTTTTTCATTACTTTATTAGTTGTTTAGCAGGATTTCCTACCCATGTCCCTTTCCGATCTATATTGCTCAAAACCACTGAACCTGCTCCAACAATAACATTATCGGCTATTGATACCCCTTGTTTGATAACGGCCCTTGCCCCTACAAAGCAATTTTCTCCTATTTTAACGTTACCAGCTAACACGGCTCCCGGTGCAATATGTGAATAATTACCAATATGACATTCATGTTCTATTATACTTCCTGTATTGATTATACATGCTTTTCCTATTCTTGCCAAAGCGTTGATAGACACGTTAGGATTTATTAAAGAAGATTCACCAATAACAGCTGTATCAGAAATAAATGCAGTAGGATGTGCCAAGACCAATTGTTTAATATTTAGCTGCTTCAATAATGTATGTAATCTTTTCCTAATGGTATTAGAACCCATAGCTGGGAATACATAACAATCATTAACAAAATCCTTTAAATCAATATTTGCTTCATTCCCAAAATATTGAATATCATATGGGTTTTCTTTATTTTCTTGCTGATCAAAGTAACCTTTTACATAATATCCGCTACTGTTAGCAACATCAATAGCAACATAGGCATGTCCAGAATATCCTAAAAAATAAATATGTTTATTTTTTGACACTACTTGGAATATTAATTACACGCTGTTCTAACCAAACGGAATTGTCGAGATTTCCTTTTTGAGCTTTTTTAAACATGGGCAAGCTAGACATTAGTTTCCAAATAGGTCTGGTCATTACTCCTGCATCATTAGTAGCCGACAAGAACTCATCTCTATCATTAGGATTATCAAGTACTATGGAATTTAACCAATAGTTTGCAAATGTATTGCCTGGTTCTGTGACAAAACGTGCTGATTTATTACTAAAAAAGTCTATATATTTTTGGGCTAAATCTCGTTTGTTCTGTAGAATTTCAGGTAATTTTTCTAACTGGGCACAACCAAGTGCCGCATTAATATTGGGCATTCTATAATTATAACCAATCTGATCATGATTAAAATCCCAACGATGAGGAATTTTAGCGGTAGTTGTTATATGTTTGGCTTTTCTTGCCAGATGTTCATCATTTGTTAAAATCATTCCACCACCACCAGTAGTAATGGTTTTATTTCCATTAAAACTCAATGTACCTGCCAAACCTTTAGTTCCTGTATGAACATGGTTATCATAACTTCCTAACGATTCTGCTGCGTCCTCTATAATTTTGATATTATATGGCTTGCAAACCGCTTTCAAATCATCAATATTAATGGGCATTCCAAATGTATGCATTGGTACTACCGCCTTTATTTTACGTTTGGTCCTTTTATTGATACAAACCTCATCTTTAATGATGGTTTCCTCTGATAAAAATTGTTTTAATTTTTCAGGTGACAGTCCCATTGTATTTTTATCTACATCTATAAAAATAGGGTGAGCACCTATATAACTGATTGCATTACAGGTGGCTATAAACGTTAATGACTGAGTTAACACTTCATCTTCTCTTTCTACACCTGCAAGTTGTAACGCAATATGTAAAGCTGAAGTGCCGTTTACAGTAGCTATCGCATACTTTGAACCCGTAAAAATTGCTATATCCTTTTCAAATCTGTCGACAAATTTACCTACACTAGATACAAATGTTGTATCAATACATTCATTTAAATACTTTTTCTCATTACCGGCAAAATAAGGCTCGTGAAGAGGTATAAAGTCTTCGCTTTCATAATGCGACCTAATAAAATCTATTGTCTCTTGAATCATTAAAACTACATTTTACTATCTAAATACTTACCGGTTTCTTTATGTCCAAACGCAGGTATCATTTCAAAGAACAAATCTACAATTGCCCCTTTTGACCAAGTTCTTTGCTGTTTTATTTGTTCAATAGTCTTTTCAAAATATTCCAATTTTTCATGATCGACCTCAAGTTCGTTTTTTATGACCCCTAATTTTTGGAATCGGTTCATATCCAAGGTTTCCGAATTTGTAAAAAATTCTTCGAAATCCTTCTCTCCTGTTGTGTCGCTACCAGAAAACAGACAGGGCCATTTTCCTTCTTTAGGAAGTACTTTTACCAAATCTCTAGCTTCCTGTTCATTTTTGCATAAATAAGGTTCATAACCTAGAGATCTTAAATATTTTACTGCAATATCTGCAAATGATATTAAATGCAGCCCCTCATCTAGCTTTGGAAAAAAAATATCCCTATTATCGCCAAAAATACAGGACATTAAACAGAGTTCACCGCTTTCTTTAGGTATAACAAAATATCTTTTTATATCATTAGGGGCTACAATGGGTTGACCTTTTTTAATCCTTTGATCAAATCCATGTAATAATGACCCATCAGAAAAAGCCACATTTGCAAAACGGGCAGTGGAGATAGGTATCTCTGCACTGTTTCTCATTAAGAACATTTCCATAATACGTTTTGATGCACCCATCATATTTACCGGGTTTGCAGCTTTATCCGTCGATACACAGAAATATTTTTTTGACCCTTTTGCTATTGCCTGTTTAATAGTTTTATCGGTATTAAAAATATTGACCTCTATCATACGCATTAATGTGAACGGGTCTTTCTCGCTCCTAACGTGTTTTAAGGCGGAAAGGTTGAGCACATAATCATACGTGCCATCTGCTTCTATAAAAGCATCATATTCTCTAGAACCAATATCCAAAGCAAATGTTTGAAAATCACCGTCTATGTAACCAAAAGAACTACGAATATCTCTAACTAATTCCACCATATTATTCTCGCTAATATCAACGACATGGAGTTTTTTAGGATTTCGTTTAAATATTTCTTTTGTCACTGCCTGTCCTATAGATCCTGCGCCACCAATGACAAGAAACGAGGAATTACCTACTATTTTACTTAATTGGTCTTCATGGGTAGCAATATCATTTTCAAATAATTCCCTTTCCCTTCCAATAAGGTTAAGTATTTTCATAATCAAGATTTGTTTAAGGCTATTTCAGCACACTATTTACCGGTCTTCTAGCAAAAGTACGATAATTCTTATCTCTGCGTAATTGAACCACGTTCTGTAATTTATGCTCAATTAATATCTTTTTGGCAAAACCAAACCATGTACAAGAATAACCATCTGTAAAGTGTTCTATACCAAAGTTATTATTCTGAATCAATTTTTCTACTATGTGTAACGCCAAATTATTAGCGTTAGTAGGACATCCTAACTGCTCATCGGTCACAGATAGATTTTCTTCAGCTTTAGCTTTTTTCAATATAGTTTTATAAAAATTCTTACCAAACTCAGAATATAACCAAGATGTTCTTATAATACAATAATTGTCCATTATCTCTTGAATATGCTTTTCACCAAGTAATTTAGATTTACCATATTCATTAATTGGGTTAGGCACATCCTTTACAGTATACGGTGCATCCTTTTCACCATCAAACACATAATCGGTAGAAATGTGTATTAATGTTGTGTTATAACTTTTACAAACTTTGGCTAAATTCTTAACACCCTCTGCATTTACCCTATAAGCAATATCCGGTGTTTTTTCGGCTTGTTCTACGTTGGTATATGCAGCGCAATTTATACAAAAGTGGAAATCACCTGAAGCAAAGATTTTTTTTATTGACAAACTATCTGTTATATCTAAGTCTTTAGAATTCTTGAACGTAAATTTTAAATCTTTATATAACGGTGCAATCTTCTGCAAACATTGCCCTAATTGTCCATTTGCCCCAGTAATCAAAACCCCCTTCATTTTAACAATTCTTTGAAACTTGGCAATATCAAATCTTTCTCCGATACTGTTAATTCTTTTCCACTATAACCCCAATCTATTGCTAGGTCAGCATCGTTATATAGTATCCCAGACTCCATTGAAGGATTATAGTAGTTATCACACAAGTATGTAAATATTACATTGTTTGAAAGAGCTACAAATCCATGTGCCATACCTTTTGGTATAAAAATACTTTTATTGTTTATATCTGATAGATTAATTTTAATATATTTTCCAAAACTTTCACTATCGGGTCTTATATCAACAATAACATCATCTACTTCACCTTTTTGAACGGAGACCAACTTTGCTTGAGCAGCAGTTCCGGTTTGAAAATGTAATCCTCTTAGAACACCTTTTTTAGATATTGATTTATTTTCCTGAACAAAATCAACTTCATAGCCTAAAAAATCACACAGTTCTTTTTTTTTAAAAACTTCAAAAAATATGCCTCTGTTATCTTCAAAGAATTGAGGCTCTAGAATTAAGCAACCTTTTAATTTTGTTTCAGTTATTTTCATCTAATCAAACTCATTAAATACTCCCCATATCCGCTTTTTAACAATGGTTCGGCCAATTTTTGTAATTGATGCGCATTTATAAATCCTTGTCTATAAGCTACCTCTTCTATACATCCAATTTTTAAACCTTGTCTTTCTTCTATTACTTGAACGAATTGAGATGCCTGCATCAAAGAACTAAATGTACCAGTATCCAACCATGCAATTCCTTTATCAAGAACACTCACTTGTAATTTATCCCTTTTTAAATAAGCAATGTTCACATCTGTAATCTCCAATTCTCCTCTATTGCTAGGTTGTATTATTTCCGCAATATTTATTACATCATTATCGTAAAAGTAAATTCCTGGTATTGCATAATTGGATTTTGGCGATTCAGGTTTTTCAACAATTGAAATAGCCTTGCCCTCATCATCAAATTCTACTACACCATATCTGTTAGGATTATTAACATGATAGCCAAATATTATGCCGCCTTCAGGATCATTATTGTTCTTTAACAAACGCTCTAGTCCATTACCATAAAAAATATTATCTCCAAGTATTAAAGCAACCTTACTAGAACCTATAAATTCTTTTCCAATAATAAATGCTTCTGCTAAACCTTTCGGCTCTGACTGTACTTCAAATTCAAATTTACATCCCAGCTGACTTCCATCTGAAAGTAGTTTTTTAAATAAAGGTAAATCTTCTGGTGTGGTAATAATCAAAATCTCCCTTATACCCGTTGTCATTAAAGTCGATAATGGATAGTAAACCATAGGCTTATCATAAATAGGCATTAGCTGCTTACTCAGTGCTTTTGTCAAAGGCCATAAACGAGAACCCGTACCCCCTGCAAGAATTATTCCTTTCATAGTTTTACAATTGATACTTGTTTAAAAACCAGTTTACAGTTTTCTCCAATCCAATATCAAAATCTTCATTGGGCTTCCATCCTAATTCCCTAGATACTTTTGATGCATCTATGGCATATCTAAAATCATGACCTAAACGATCTTTTACAAATTTTATCTGATTTACATAGCTACCATCTGGTTTTGGTCTTAAAACGTCTAGAATTGAACATATTTTAGAAGCTATTGTAATATTATCATATTCATTATTGCCACCTAAAAGATAGGTGTTACCAGTTTTACCTTTTTTATAAATAGCTTCAATACCCGTACAATGGTCTTTTACAAAAAGCCAATCTCTTATGTTTTTGCCATTACCATAAATTGGAATTTTTAATCCATGTATTGCCGATCTAATTATGGTAGGTATTAATTTTTCGTCATGCTGTTTAGGTCCATAGTTGTTAGAACAATTACTTGTTACTACGTTCATGCCATAAGTATGATGATAGCTTCTGACCAGAAAATCAGATGAAGCCTTAGATGCACTGTATGGGCTATTTGGTCGGTAATTAGATTCTTCGGTAAAAAAACCTTCTTCACCTAAAGATCCGTAAACTTCATCCGTACTAATATGATGAAATCTATAATTTTCACCTTTCCAATAGGTTCTAGCGTTCTCCAAAAGATTAAAAGTGCCCTCTATATTTGTCTTGACAAATTGCCCAGGGGAACTTATGGAGTTATCTACATGAGATTCTGCTGCAAAGTTAATTATACCAGTAATATTATATGCTTCAAATAATTGGCTGACTAAATTTTTGTCACTTATATCCCCATTAATAAAGTGGTAATTTGGATTTTCATTAACTTCTTCAAGATTTTTTAAATCCCCTGCATAAGTCAATAAATCAAGATTAATTACTTGTAATTTAGGGTTTCTATTTAAAAAATAAGGGATAAAATTACTGCCTATAAAACCCGCACCACCAGTAATTAAAATTTTGCTGTTAGATTGGTGGTATCCCATAAGTTATACTATCGTTTTTGCTTTGTTATTTAAGTAGATCAAGGCTGAAATAATGAAGAAAACCGATAAAAATATTAATGGTATTAAAACGATACTTTTACCAAAAAAAGATTTTCGCTCTACCTGTGGCTGTCCTAAATTAATTATGCTTACGGGTACCTTACGCTCTTCTAATTCTAGCTTCTTAGCTTCAATATCTCTTATTAAACCTGTTTTATACTCAAATATATCAGCAATATTAACTTGTTCCTGATTATCTAATACAATTCTTTCCGTTGAATTATTATTTTGTTTTAAAGCTAAGCCATTAGTATAATTAGCAATAATTTCATCTACTTGTTTCAGTAACAATTCGTCTGCCTTTATACGACCAATGGCATTTTCACGATAAACTTCAAGAAGACCGTTAAAATATGTGTTCGTATTTATGTATTTAATAATCTTTTCAGCGAAAACCTTACCAAATGCCGCATCTTTATAATAGATAGAAATTCTATGGTTAAATGAGCTCTTGTTTTGTAGCTCTGCCCTTACGATATCTGCAATGGCATCAGTATTTTCAAAACTTTGGAGTAACTCTAAGTACTTAAGATCACTTTCAGAGTTACCAACTTCAGCAACTCTAGTAATTTCTATGTTTAATCCATTAAAATCTATATCATCAACACCTATGGATTTGAAAAATAAGGTGTCCTTTGATTTTATGTTTGATTGAATTTCGTTTACAACATCATATAAATAGTTTTTACTTTCTATTTGAGGCTTTACAATTACCTCTGTTTTATATTTTTTAGATATAATTTTATTTAGACCATACCCAATTGCAAGTCCTATGACAACAAGCCCAATGAGTAGAAGTAAGTTTTTTTTAAGATATAGGAATACTCTTAAAATATAACGGAAAATGGCATTGAAACCTCTCTTAATTAGTTGAAATAATTGCCCCAAATCAATTTCATCAGAATTGTTTTGGGTAGATGGTAATTGATTGCTTGCCATGCTATGTATTGAATATTTGTTTTAAAATTTTATCTGTAATAAGATATGTTGGTTTTACCCCAGTAGTTCCTAATCCGCCAGAAGCTAATGTACTACCGGTTTCTAAAGGGTTATCTGATGCATAATATGCATAACGTACTTTTACATCTTCTCCTATACTCTTTCTAATTTTTGAAGCACTCTGTATTGCTTTTTGGTAATGTACTCCCTCCATCTCCAGTCCAATAACGTTCCAAGTAGACTTGTGAAAAAACTTTAGTATGTCTTTGTTCTGAAGTGATGTTCCCAACACGGTTACCATAGTCCCTTCAAAAACCTTAAGACCATAACCCTCAAAATCCTTGGCACAAAGTTCATTATTAAATGGGTAATTATCTGCCGTACCTTCAAATATATGTGCAGATGGAATCATTAAATCTCCCTTACCGCCCTCTAATATACCTGCCTTACCCATAATGGAAACAGAATCTACGTTAATCAACGACGAACCGCCCTTCTTGGTTACATATGGTTTCAATAACTCGTCTATAGTCTCATAAGCCTGTTCGCCAAATGCGTAATCCATTACAAATATAACAGGTTTTTTATCATCTTGATTTTCAGAAAATTCGTACGAGCAGTTATTGATTTTTATTTTCGCCGTATCAAAAATTTGCACATCAATATTGGTTCCTGATGTATCATCAATAGCGATCATACCATTTTCTTCTGCTAAATCAATAACCTTTTTTCTTAAAGCAGCGTTCCCAGAACTACTAAGTGCTTCAAATATCTCTAAAGAATCAGTATTTGGAAATTCACTCTTTAAGGCTACTTTAGCAAATAAAGAATTCATAACACTGTGCATATTGGCAGAGATAATATGAATTGGTCTTTGCAATAAATTATTTTTGGTCAGTACCTCTTTTATATTATTTGCCCATCGTTCACCATGAATATGATGGCCCAAACGCTCTCTTAACAAAGCACTGAATGTTATAGTTCTTTTTTCACCTGTTATTTCTTCATCTAAGGCTAATTTACCTAACCAATAAATTACTTTTAAAAAACGATCGGGATTGTCTTTGGTACTGAATTTTTTATACACCTCCAATATCTCTTCAAAGGATCTGCCCAAGATATTAGCGGTATGAATAATGGCAATTTCACGTTCAGATTGAGGCAATTCATCTTTTTGAACGGCATTTTCAAGCTTTGTCCAATCCCTGATGGTTTTATCGGTATCTGTTATAAGGACCTTTTTACATATTTTCTCAGATTCAATGAACAAGAATGTAAGGTGAGTTAGAATGTCATAAATATCTGATCGTCCCCTAGTAATTTCAATATTCATTTGCTCCTCATCTATTCGGTAGCAATTTCTTCTTCTCTTTGGTGGTATTATTGGGTTAATGTGTGAAATACCATACCCTTCATCTGAAGTTAAATTAATAAAAGAGCACTGTTCTATACCTTCTGGCAATCTTTCTAGGACATAAATGAGTCCGTTCAATTCTGCTTTTTCTTCACCTACGGAACCATATATTTCAGGTCTTAATTGTAGGAGAGCATTTTTTAAAGCTTCTCCCGATACGCCGTTCGGTTTATAAAAACCTCTATTGAACAAATGGCGCATGGTGATGTACATGCGTTCAATTGCATTTGTTGACTCTTGCGCCCTTGTAGTTGTAATTGCTTTTCCCATTGAATATTTCGAACGAAATTACGATTTATAATCTGTTATTAAAAAGTTAGCTATTTCTTAGCTTATATTTTGATAAACCATCAGCAACTTTTCTATCATTGGATAATCTTTGTACTTTATTTTGTCCGCCAAGTTTACCTATTGACTTCATATATTCCATAAAAGCCCCATGCTGTACAGGTGTGATTTTTAATGTTTGTAACACCTTACCTACTATTAAATCGTAGTAATAGCTATTTTGTTGTTGCAAAGCCACATCTAACGTATTAATGAATTTGTCCATGTCACTTGGTAACTTTTCAAATTCAATGAACCATTCGTGATAGGGCAATTCGTTATGTGGAGGAACAATTTGCGGAGCTACCGTAAATTCGCTTACACTTGCATCTGTAGCATTCGTTGCAACCAACATTGCTTCTTCAACTTCTTTAGCGATTACATGTTCTCCAAAGGCTGAAATAAAATGTTTAATACGCCCCGATACTACAATTTTAAAAGGGTCCTTTGAAATAAACCGAATGGTATCTCCTAAATTGTAGCCCCATAGTCCCGCATTTGTGGAAATAATCATTACATAATCTACACCTAATTCTACATCTTTTAACGTAATTCGCTTGGGGTGTTCGTTAAAGAATTCATCAGACTTTATGAACTCATAGAATATTCCCGCATCCAGGAGTAGCAACATTCCACTTTCCTTCTGCGAATTTTGATAAGCAAAAAAACCCTCGCTTGCCGGAAAAAGTTCTATACTGGCTACTTTTCTACCTATTAATGCTTCAAACTTCTTTCTATAAGGTTCATAATTGACTCCGCCGTAAATAAAAAGTTCAAAATTTTTGAAAAGATCACCAACATACTCATTGGTATTTTCTTTAAGTTTTTCAAAATACATTTGTACCCAAGACGGTATACCCGCAATAACAGTCATATCCTCATTCTTGGTTTCTTCTACTATGGCATTAACCTTTGTTTCCCAATCTTCAATACAGTTAGTTTCCCAACTGGGCATTCTATTCTTCTGTAAATAATTAGGAACGTAATGTGCGGATATACCTGAAAGTCTACCCAACTTTACACCGTTCTTTTCTTGTAATACAGGACTTCCTTGTAAAAAAATCATTTTGCCAGTTACAAAATCGGCATTCCCGGTTTCATGTATATAATTGAGTATGGAATTTCTAGAGGCTTTAACCTGTTCTTTTATACTCCCTTCAGTAATAGGAATATATTTTGCACCAGAAGTGGTACCAGAGGTTTTAGCAAAATAAAGTGGTTTACCGGGCCAAAGTATATTTTCTTGTCCTTCTACCGCCAAGTTAACATATGACTTTAGTTCTTCATAATCACGTACGGGTACTTGGGCAATGAAGTCGCTATGTTTTTTAATGGTTTTAAAACTATGGTCTTTACCAAACTTTGTTTCCGCTCCTTTGGCAATTAAACTTTTAAAAACCTTTTCTTGGGTCTCAATGGGGTTGTTTACCCATTTATTGGTCCTTTTGGCAATACGGTGCGCAAATATTTTAGCAGCAATGGTCTTTAAGGACATTTTGTATTAATTAAAGTCAATATAATTGGTTGGATCAATTGGTGTACCATTGTCCCAAATTTCAAAATGTAAGTGTGGTCCGGTAGTAAGTTCTCCCGTATTACCAACAGCGGCAATTACCTCTCCCCCTCTTACGATATTACCTTGATATTTAGATAAAGAACCATTATGCTTATATACACTTAACAGTCCTCCTTCATGTTCTATAATAATAACATAACCAGTATCGGCCGTCCACTCTGAAAATATTACCGTTCCATTTGCTACAGCTTTTACCGGACTATCGGTAACCGCAGTAACATCAACTGCATAATGCTTTTCATTGGGGTTAAACCCCATAGATATTGATCCGGTGACCGGAGTAAACAAAACCAAATTCTTTTTATCTATTGTACGCTCAAACAAATTGTATTTATCTTCTAAAGCAACTTCGGCACGTAATAAGGAATCTTCCTTTATCGGACTTAAATCTACTGATGCTGGATCTAATTTATATTGTTGAAATAATGAATCTCTATTAACTACGGTATTTTCTATATCTCCCTTTAAAACCATACGTATATTATCTAAATACTTATTGGTATAATTTAAGGTTCTAATGAGTGAATCCGTTTTATAGGTCAGTTCAGTGGCTTCCTTTTTTAGCCTGGTAGATGAATACCCTGGTATATATTCCCTTAACGGTGTAAAGGCTATCAATAAGGTGGTAAGCCCTATTAGACCGATCATAAATAGAGATCCCGTAACAAATACATTGAGCCTACTTAATTTAAAAGAAATCTTTTCTTCAAAAGTACTTTCGTTTAGTATTACCAAACGGTACTTATGCAGTAATTTACGTTTTATCTCCTTTCTTTTTTTGACTTTCTTTTTGGCCATCTTAACAAAGATAAACTTAGAATTTAATTTTAAACCTATTCACTTAAGAAATATAACGGCAATAACGATAGCTTTTTGTTCGTATATACCCAAATTATAGTTAAAATATACAAACCATTAAACGTATTTGGATATACTGAAGATTTCTACAGTAGTTTTTAGTATCTTTGAAATCCATATTTAAATTATAGTCTTATGACATTCTTATCTACATTTTTGGCCATAGGCGCTCCACAAATAATATTAGTGGTAGTCGTAATTCTGCTATTATTCGGAGGAAAAAAGATTCCTGAACTTATGAGAGGTTTAGGTAGTGGAATCAAAGAATTTAAAGATGCCTCTAAAGAGGATGAACAATTAGGAGAAAAGAATAAGGAGTAATTACAAAATAAACTTCTTGTCAATCATTATAAAGCCCTGTTAAACAGGGCTTTTTGTATTTTTAATATTCAATCTACACCTTCAATTAGTTTGTACAAAGGTTTATTGATCAAGCGTTTAACAGCGCCCTTACGATGTAAGGTAGCTACTGAATAATCTACATACACGACAAAAAATACCTCTTTCACAACAATTAGTATTCAGAATACCCCTATAAATCTAATTTCGTTAAACAAACGGTACTAAAAACCTATGGCTAACCGTTTGAACTATACTTAACCCCCTGTTGAATTATTCATTCAGCTTAGATTTATATTTATGAGAAGTGTTTTAAATTTATTTTTTCTAGTATTTGTTCTATTTGCCCAAGCTCAGAATTTTGGAGATAATATAGAAGCAGATTTATCTCAAGAAAAGGAATATGGTACAAGAATGGTATCAGATTTTGAAGAAGAAGATAAGAAAGAATTTCAAAAAGCTGCAGAAGCAATACCGGTTCCCTACAGAGCTTTTAATAAGGTGGAGAACACAGAAAATGGCTACTACGTTATCTCTGGTACCTTCTCAAAAAGTAAAAATTTAAAGTCTCAAGTAAGAAAGCTTAACAAGAAGGGGTTTAATGCCGGTTACTTTCAAAATCCTGAAAATCAACTTTACTACGTTTATCTAAATCATTATGACTCTTGGCGCGACGCTTTAAACGACTGCTCTTCAAAATTTGGCGGCAGATATGAAGATCAAGTTTGGGTACTTAAGATACTTGACGGAGAAACGGAGTCTTTGCTCAATACAGAAACTGTACCTGTAGAAGATGTTACTTATGATATGCTTAAAGAAACTACAACGGTAAATACTGAATCTAAAACCAAACTTGTTAAAAGAGCCGATGAATATTTTGATAAAATGTGGTATGCTGAAGCAGCTAAGTTATACGAACAGGCATTATCAAAAGGAGAAAAATCATATTCTTATGACGTATTAAAAAAAGCAGGAGATGCGCATTACTTTAATACTGACATGGAGAATGCATATAAGTGGTACAATATACTTTATACCAAATATGAATCTGACATGGGCTTAGATTATTTATTTAAGTATGCTCATTCTCTAAAAGGTATTGGTAACTACAAAAGATCTAAAAGACTTTTAAAGTTATACAATAGAAAACTTGCCGGTGAGGAAGTGGAGCAGCAAACCAAGCATAATGAAATTGTGTTGGACGGACTTCTTAGAATGGAAGAGAAATTTGATATAAATAACCTTAGTATAAACTCAAAGTATTCAGAATTTTCACCAATGTATTATGGTGGTGATCAAATGGTATATGCCTCAGCAAAAGATTCATCTATTTTTAATACCAGAAGGTATAAATGGAACAATCAGCCGTATTTAGATTTATTTGTAGCTAAGGTAAATGATGAAACCCAAGACTTTAAGAATGCTCTTAAATTTTCAAAAAAAATAAATACTAAATATCACGAAGCCTCAGTTGCCTTTTCACCGGATAATGAGACTATGTATTTTACCAGAAACAATTACGGTAAAAAACTAAAACGAGATAAAAACGGCATTAATCATTTAAAGATATATAGATCTAGAAAGGTAAATGGCGAATGGTTAGAGGCAGAAGAGGTTTCATTTAATAGTGATGAGTACTCTACTGGTCACCCAGCATTGAGTCCAGATGGAAAACAATTATACTTTGTATCGGATATGCCTGGTAGCATAGGGGAAACTGACATTTTCGTAGTAGACGTATTAGAAGACGGCAGCTTTTCTTCGCCTAGAAATTTAGGTCCAGAAATAAATACCGAGCATAAAGAAATGTTTCCTTTTATTAATGACAAGAAATTGTATTTTTCATCAGATGGTCATGTAGGATTAGGCGGACTAGATGTATTTGAAGTAGCTTTTGATGATGAAGTTGGTTTCTTGGAAGTACGAAACGTTGGAAAACCGGTCAACAGTAAAAAAGATGACTTTTCATTTATTGTTGATGAAGAAACACAAAAAGGATACTTTGCTTCTAATCGTAGTGGCGGTAAGGGAGATGATGATATCTACTCATTTAAAACCTTACAGATTGAGGAAATACCAACCAGTATTAACGCTATCTCAGGTATTGTTACTGAGTTGATTACTGGAGATTTAATGCCTAACGCATTGGTTGAACTACTTGATGAAAACAATATTAAACTAAAAGAAATGGAGACCGACGAGAATGGTAACTTCATTTTTGAAGACTTGGATGCCGATACTAGGTATGTATTAAGAACAACAAAGGGTTCTTATTTTGATGACACCAGAGAAGCCGCTACTAAAGAAAATGAAATTGTTAATGTAGATGTTTCCATGAGAAAACTGAACGATATGATTGCTGTTGAAGAGGGTATTAAGAAACTCAAAACAGAGATGATCCACTTTAACTTTGATAAATCATTCATTCGTAAAGATGCTGCTCTAGAACTTGATAAATTAGTAGCCGTTATGAACGATTCACCAAACATGGTCATTAAAATTGAATCTCATACAGATTCCAGGGGTGATGCCGTATACAACAAATACCTATCAGATAAACGTGCAAAATCTACAAGAGACTACATTATATCTCAAGGTATTGATCCAAAACGTATAGAAAGTGCTATTGGTTATGGAGAAGAACGCTTAATCAATGAATGTGATGGTTCTGTTCGTTGTACAGAGGAGGAACACTACCTAAACCGTAGATCAGAATTCATTATCGTGAATATGTAATACAACTTTAACTAAAATAATAAAACCCGCTAAATAGCGGGTTTTTTGTTTTTAAACTCTTTTCTAATCTCTCTAAAAGCCACTTTAACCCATTTAATATACATGCTATCGATCCAATAAAATAATGACACCGGTCGTTCATCTGATCTAATAACCGTTCATAGATTTTGGTTTTAAAAGGGTACAGTTGGTAGTAATAATTATCCTTTCACCTAAACTATTCCATATAACTTTCTATTATGGTGAACTTTACACCCAGCAACAACTAATATATTGATTATGGAAAAAATTACTCTAGTGAAGGAAATATACATTGAAGCTTTTAGAAATTGGAAAAGCTATATCTTAGAGCATTACTTCAAAGTATTCTCTTGGTTATGTTTTGTGTTGATTGCTTTTGCCATGTACGCATTGATATACAGAGTATCTACCGGTTTTACATTTAGTAATCTATAAGACCGTATAATTTTAGGTTCTGAATAGTTGAACTTAATTCACATAAAAAAGGCTCAGGAGTTTCCTGAGCCTTTTTTATTATATCTGTCCCGTCCTGAAATAAGTTGACACAAATTCGACTTATTTATGAAGGATTCAGAGAAACCAAGGAAGAAGCGCAGCCAACGCGATTACAATCTAGGCTTTAAATTAGCGGTAATATCTCAAGTGGAAAAGGGCGATATGACCTATAAGCAGGCCCAAAAGGCATATGGTATCCAAGGGAGAAGTACCGTTTTGGTTTGGTTGAGAAAACATGGTACATTGGACTGGAGCAAACCAATACGCCGTCAAATGCCAAAATCGAAAGAAACACCTGCACAGAAGATCAAACGCTTGGAGAGAGAGCTTTCCGATGAGAGATTACGGAACAAAATTCTCAATACCATGATCGATATCGCCGATAAGCAGTATGGTACCACTATCAGAAAAAAGCATTCGCCCGATCAATCCAGCGCCTCCGACAAGAACAACGATTAAGTTTATCGCGTTGTTGTCGATTGTTTGGGATAAGTAGACAAGCCGTCTACCAAGGAGAAAAACGTATGGTCAAAAGAGAGCAAGAGTTCGTGAAGATAAAGAACCTGGTCGAAGGTGTCCGCAAGGATATGCCCAGGCTCGGTACACGAAAACTGTATTACCTTTTAAAGGACGAGTTCGCAATGCACGATCTGAAGATAGGAAGAGATGCCCTGTTCGGATATTTACGCTCGGAATCGATGTTGATAATGCCAAGGAAGAATTACACCAGGACAACGAACTCCAAGCATTGGCTTAGAAAATATCCCAATCTGATGAAGGGAACCGACGTTTGCGGACCGGAGGAGTTCTTCGTCAGTGATATTACGTACATTAAAAGTAGGGAGCGGACACATTACCTGTCCTTGGTGACCGATGCCTATAGTAGAAAAATAATGGGGTACCACCTTAGTGACGATATGAGTGCGGAGAATGTGGTAAAGGCGGTAAAAATGGCGAACGGCAATAGATCGACGAGCAAGGACCTGATCCATCATTCCGATAGGGGATTGCAGTATTGCTCGGCCATATACCAAAAAGAACTAAGAAGAAATAACATGGCCCCATCGATGACGGATGGGTATGATTGCTACCAAAATGCCTTGGCGGAACGGATGAACGGCATATTGAAAAGTGAATTCCTGATCTATAAATGTAACAATGGAAAAGAATTGAAAAAGCTCATAGCCGAATCGATAAGAACCTATAACGGCAAAAGACCGCACTTGAGCCTTAATATGAAAACACCTAACTTTATACACAACAAAAAACCAGAGAAGCTAGCTTCTCTGGTTTGATATTGATTATTTAAAAACTGTCAACCTATTTCAGGACGACTCA
>NZ_DERI01000018.1:0-141645 GCF_002362375.1 Maribacter sp. UBA3344
TGTAAGGGGCTTTTTTTATACCCTAAAGTGAAAGTAACCGGGGTAATATAAGTATTACCCTATCTTCATACGGACTGTTATACTTCTAGTGCAATTATAAGTAAGTAGTTATACGTGTATCTCTTTGAATGCCTAAGGGCTAGTTCTGCGGTTTCATTTAGGTTTAAAAGATGTAATGAGCCTAATAATGAGTACAGAAAAACATCTATTATTGATATTATGAGCTAATATTTCATGAATTTGGATATTGATAAGTGAAGTGTAGCCAAATAGATAAAAAAAATCCGCAACCTTAACAGTTGCGGATTTGTAGTTTATAGGTAGTTAATAATTATACCCTAGGTAAATCACCTTCACCTTTTAATGGTAAAGCAGTTTCTCCCATTAAATATTTATCTACATTATGTGCAGCTTGTCTACCTTCTGAAATGGCCCAGACAATAAGAGATTGTCCTCTTCTTTGGTCACCAGCTGCAAAAACACCAGGAACATTTGTTTTATAATCATTTTCAGAGGCTTTTATATTGGTTCTTGCATCCATTTCTAAACCTAATTGGTTCGCAACGGTATTTTCAGAGCCGGTAAAGCCTAAAGCTAATAAGGCCAAATCACATTTCCATTCCTTCTCAGTACCTTCAACTTCTTTTAACTGTGGTCGTTGTCCTGGAGTTTTAATCCATTCTACTTCAGAAGTTATTAAGCCTGTAAGGTTACCATCTTGATCACCAATAAATTTTTTGGTGGATATACTAAAGAAACGCTCAGCTCCTTCTTTGTGAGAAGAACTAGTTCTTAAACGCATAGGCCAAAACGGCCAAGGCTGACCTTCGGGTCTTTCTGTAGTGGCCATTGGCATGATCTCGAAATTTGATACTGAAATTGCTCCATGTCTAAAAGATGTTCCAATACAATCTGATCCAGTATCACCACCACCAATAACAATTACATTTTTATTGGTTGCTTTTATTTCTTCTCCAAGTTCTTTGATACCATCTACTCTTCTGTTGTTCTGTCCAAGAAAATCCATGGCTTGAACAACCCCTTTTAAGTCAGACCCTTCAATGGGTAAATTTCTTCTGATAGTAGCCCCACCGGTTAAAACAATAGCATCAAAATTTTGTTTTAATTCATCAGCTTTTATATCTACTCCAATATGTACACCACAATTGAAGTTTATACCTTCAGCTTTCAGAATTTCTAAGCGACGATCTATGACGTTCTTTTCCATCTTAAAATCAGGAATTCCGTAACGTAAAAGTCCACCTGGTTTTTCATCTCGTTCAAAAACAGTTACGTTATGGCCTGCTCTATTCAATTGCTGTGCCGTGGCTAGACCTGCAGGTCCCGATCCAACGATAGCTACTTTTTTGCCGGTTCTGGTAAGTGGCGGTTTAGCAGATATCCAACCTTTCTCAAAGGCAGTTTCTACAATATTTTTTTCAATATTTTCAATACTTACCGGATCTTCATTAATACCCAAAACACATGCCTCTTCGCATGGTGCCGGGCACAATCTACCGGTAAATTCTGGAAAATTATTTGTTGAATGTAATATTGAACTTGCTTTTTCCCATTTACCACGGTATACAGCATCATTAAAATCTGGAATTAAATTACCCAATGGGCAACCACTATGGCAAAATGGTATTCCACAATCCATACAACGCGCACCTTGATTTTTTAATTCATTTTCTGGTAACGGTACTGTAAATTCCTTGTAATTTTTTAAACGTTCCTCAACCGGTTCGTATGCTTCAATTTTTCTGTCGAATTCCAAAAATCCTGTTGTCTTTCCCATGTTCCGATCTTAAATAGTTTGTAAATTTTCTTTTTCTAATCTAATTAGAGCTTGTCTGTATTCTTCAGGTAATACCTTAACGAATTTTGGCAGGTATGATTCCCAATTTTCAAGAATACGCTGAGCTAAAGGACTTGAGGTCGAATTATAATGGCTTTCGATTAAATCTTTAAGCTGCTTAATGTCTGGAGCTTCTGTAACTTCTAACAGGTTTAAACCTTCTAGACTACAACGTTGTTTAAAAGTTTTGTGGTTATCTAAGACATATGCAATACCACCACTCATTCCTGCTCCAAAGTTTCTTCCAACTTCACCAAGAATGACAGCAACACCACCTGTCATATACTCACAACCATGATCTCCTATACCTTCAACAACTGCTTTTGCACCTGAATTACGAACACAGAAACGCTCACCTGCTTTTCCATTAATATATGCTCTACCGGCGGTAGCACCATAAAGTGTTACATTACCGGTAATTACGTTATCTTCTGGTACAATTGTAGACTTTTCAGGTACTTTTATGACTAGTTTAGCACCAGAAAGTCCTTTACCTAGGTAATCATTAGTATTACCATTAACGACCATTGTTAGACCTCTTGTGGCAAATGCCCCGAAGCTTTGACCTGCTGATCCAGTAAAGTTCAAGCGTAATGTATTAATAGGAAGCCCTTCTGCGCCATAAGTTTTAGATATTTCGTTACTTATTATGGCACCTACCGCACGATCCGTATTGCAAATAGGATAGTCTAACGTTAATTTTTCCTTTCTAAATAAAGATGGATTCGCTTTTGCAATAATATCAAACTCTATAGATTTATCTATATCGTGTTTTTGCTTTTCAGTATTATAGAACTTAGTTCCTTTTGGTACATCAACTTGGTGAAGTATCGGTGTTAAATCGATACCAGCTGCTTTATAATGGTCAATTGCTTTTTTACGATCTAGTTTCTGTACCTGGCCTACCATTTCGTTAATAGTCTTGAAGCCTAATTGCGCCATTATTTCACGCAATTCTTGTGCAACAAAATACATGTAGTTAACCACATGTTCTGGCTTACCTTTAAACTTCTTTCTAAGTTCAGGGTTTTGGGTTGCAATACCAACTGGACAAGTGTTTAAATGGCAAACTCTCATCATTATACATCCTGAGGCTACTAAAGGTGCAGTGGCAAAACCGAATTCTTCAGCACCTAAAAGACAAGCTACGGCAACATCTCTACCAGTTTTTAATTGTCCGTCACATTCAAGAACAATTCTATTTCTTAAATCGTTTAATACAAGGGTTTGTTGGGCTTCGGCTATACCCAGTTCCCATGGTAAACCTGCATGCTTTAATGAAGTTAAAGGAGATGCTCCGGTACCTCCGTCAAAACCGGAAACCAAAACTACATCTGCTTTAGCTTTTGAAACACCTGCTGCAACAGTACCTACACCTACTTCTGAAACAAGCTTTACATTTATTCTTGCTTTTCTATTTGCTGATTTTAAATCATATATAAGTTGTGATAAATCTTCAATAGAGTAAATGTCATGATGTGGTGGTGGCGAAATTAGACCAACATAAGGTGTTGAGTTTCTTGTTTTGGCAATTTCAGGATTTACTTTAGGTCCAGGTAATTGACCACCTTCACCTGGCTTGGCCCCTTGTGCCATTTTAATTTGAATTTCTTTGGCATTGGTCAAGTAATTTGAGGTAACTCCAAATCTACCGGAAGCCACTTGCTTAATAGCACTGTTTCTCCAATCACCTGTTGCATTTTTGTAAAATCTATTTTGATCTTCACCACCTTCTCCAGAATTACTTTTTCCGCCAATACGGTTCATTGCAATTGCAAGGTTTTCGTGTGCCTCTTTGCTGATAGATCCGTAAGACATTGCCCCGGTTTTGAACCTTTTGACAATTTCTGTCCAAGGCTCAACTTCTTCTATTGGAATAGGGTCATAGTTAGAGAATTCAAAAAGACCCCTAATGGTCATTAAGTTTTTTGATTGCTCATTAACCATTTTAGAATACTCCTTATACGTATCAGGCTCATTATTACGTACTGATTTTTGAAGCTTGGCAATGGATAGTGGATTGAACATATGCTTTTCTCCATCTCTTCTCCATCTATATTCACCACCAATTTCCAAATCTAAATTGGCATCAATTTGTTTTTTGCTAAAGCTCTTGTGATGACGAAGGGCAATTTCTTTTTCAATTTGATAAAGCCCTATACCTTGAATACGTGTAGGTGTATTTGGGAAATACTTTTCAACTACCTTAGTGTTGATTCCTATACATTCAAATAATTGAGAACCACGGTAAGAGTTAAGGGTAGATATACCAATCTTGTTCATCACCTTTAAAATTCCCTTGCCAATAGCTTTATTGTAATTTTTTATTGCTTCATCAAAAGAGAATTCCGTGATGTCATGCTCTTCTATCTGCTCGGCAATAATTTCATTTACCAAGTAGGGATTTATGGCACTTGCACCAAAACCGAATAATAATGCAAAATGATGTACTTCACGAGGCTCTGCAGATTCAATGATAACACTAAGCTTAGAGCGTTTACCTAATTTTTGTAATCCGCTATTTACAAAAGAACAAGCCAATAGGGCGGGTATGGGCGCCATTTCGTCATTGACATTTCTATCTGATAGGATAATAATATTAGCACCATCATCTACTGCCGCAGAAGCTTGGTCCAATACTGATTGTAAAGCATCTTCTAGTCCGTTGTGCCCTTTTTGTATAGAATATAAAATAGGTATTGAAACCACTTTATAATCTGGACTGACGTCGTAATTTTTAATTTTATCTAAATCTTCTTTAGATATAACTGGATTCTGAATTTTTAGTTTTCTACAGTGATATTCTGAAAATTCAAATATGTTGTGATCGCTACCTAATGTTAAACTAATATCCGTAATCAACTCTTCACGTATACCATCTAACGGAGGGTTGGTAACTTGAGCGAAAAGCTGCTTGAAATAATTGTAAATTAATTGAGGACGTTGAGATAAAACGGCTATTGGAGTATCTGATCCCATTGAACCTATAGGTTCTTTACCAGACTTTGCCATTGGTAAGATAATGGTGTTGATATCTTCTATGGTATAGCCAAATACAGATTTTCTTTTTTCAAGCGTTTCTTCTCCAATAAATAAAGGACAATCATTATATGGTATATCCTTTAAATGTACCAAATTATCATCCAGCCATTTTTTATAAGGGTATTTTTGTGCGATGTTTTCTTTAATTTCTTCATCATTTACAATTCTTCCCTCTTCCATGTTTACCAAGAACATTTTACCCGGTTGTAACCTTCCATGAAAATCTACATTTTCAGGAGTGATATCTACAACACCGGTTTCAGAAGACATTACTACGTAATCATCTTTAGTTACCGTATATCTAGAAGGTCTTAGTCCATTTCTATCCAAAACGGCACCAATGTAGTTACCGTCTGTAAATGGTATTGATGCTGGACCGTCCCAAGGTTCCATCATACAAGAATGATATTCGTAAAATGCCCTTTTAGCTTCTGACATCTCAGGGTTTTTCTCCCAAGCCTCAGGTACTAGAATCATCATGACTTCAGGTAAAGATCTACCGGTCATCAATAATAGCTCAACCACCATATCCATAGTAGCGGAGTCAGATTTTCCTGGTAGAATTATTGGAAGTATGTTTTTGATTTCATCTCCGAACATATCACTTTGTAATAGTTCTTCTCTTGAAAACATACGGGTAACGTTACCTCTTAAGGTGTTTATTTCACCGTTGTGGCACATATATCTAAACGGTTGTGCCAAATCCCAAGTAGGGAAAGTGTTTGTGGAAAAACGCTGGTGTACCAAGGCTAATCTAGTTACTACTCTTGAATCCATTAGGTCTGAGTAGTATAGGCTTATATCTAAAGGCATTAAAAGTCCTTTGAATATAATTATCTTAGTGGATAGACTGGGAACATAAAAGAATTTATTCTCAGATAATTTTGAATTGATTATCGTATGCTCAGTAATCTTTCTGGCAATGAAAAGCTTTAAGTTGAAATCAAAATAATCTTGCTCATTACTTTCTTTTGCAACAAAAATCTGTTTTACAAAAGGTTCTGTTTCAGCAGCTATTCTACCAGGTATTGATCTATTAACGGGAACATCTCTCCATCCTAATAATTTTAAGCCTTGTTTTTTTATATTTTCTTCAAAAACTGAAATACAGAAATTACGTTGGTTTTCTTTTCTAGGGAAGAAAATATTACCAACTGCATATTCACCTGCTTCTGGCAGATCAAAACTACATACAGCCTGAAAAAAATCATGAGGAATATCAACTAATATTCCTGCTCCATCTCCTGTTTTACCGTCGGCACTAACAGCACCTCTATGCTCTAAACGTTCAAGTATTTCCAACGCTTTATGTATAATGTCGTTGGATTTTTTTCCTTTAAGGCTGCATATAAAACCAGCCCCACAGTTATCATGTTCAAATTCCGGTAAATATAATCCTTGCTTCTTCAGTGTCATAATTTGTGGTATTTCTTCAAAAATATCAATTTAATTGAATTATATTCAATGATTGGAATAAATTCAAATATTAAATTCAACGAAACAAATAAAAGCTTAAAAAATCTATAATTACATATTTTTAAAACCTTCAATTTATCATATTGATAAATTTAAGTTAATAATATGAAAATACAGAGGTGAAGAAGGGGTTAAGTGAGGGTTTGTGCAACTTTCTAACAATTACATCTAACTTTATTGAGAGGGTAACAAAGTGATTGTCTTATTTGTGAAACATCACCCCTATATAAAAAGGGGGTGATGTTTAAAAATGTTGTTTTTTATTTTAGAATACTTCTGGAAATTACAATTTTTTGTATTTCAGAAGTTCCTTCGTAAATCTGCGTAATCTTAGCATCTCTCATTAAACGCTCTACATGGTAATCTTTAACAAAACCGTTGCCACCGTGAATTTGCACAGCTTCAACTGTAGTTTCCATGGCAACTTTAGAAGCGTATAGCTTTGCCATGGCACCAGACAAATCATAATCCTTTCCATTATCTTTATCTAAAGCGGATTGATAAACCAATAATCTTGCTGCCTGAATTTCGGTATGCATATCTGCTAGTTTAAATGCTATGGCTTGGTGATTGCTTATCTCGGTACCAAACGCTTTACGTTCTTTAGAGTATTTTAAGGCTAGTTCATATGCCCCAGCTGCAATACCGAGCGCTTGGGCGGCAATTCCTATGCGGCCACCTGCAAGGGTTTTCATTGCGAATTTGAAGCCAAAACCATCTTCTCCAATTCTATTTTCTTTGGGTACCTTTACATCGTTAAATATTAAGGAATGTGTATCGCTACCTCTAATGCCTAATTTGTTTTCTTTGGGGCCTATTTCAAAACCAGGGGTGCCTTTTTCTATGATCAAGGCATTTATACCTCTGTGTTTTTTGTCCTTATCGGTTTGTGCAATAACTAAATAGGTACTGGCAGTACTGCCATTTGTAATCCAGTTTTTGGTGCCATTAACAATATAATGGTCTCCCATGTCAATTGCGGTTGTTTTTTGTGAGGTGGCATCGCTGCCGGCCTCAGGCTCGGAAAGACAAAAAGCGCCTATTTGTTCTCCTGTGGATAATTTGGTAAGATATTTTTCTTTTTGTTCTTCGGTTCCAAATTTTTCAAGTCCCCAACAAACCAACGAGTTGTTTACTGACATTACTACTGATGCAGAAGCGTCTATTTTGGAAATTTCTTCCATTGCCAATACATATGATAAGGTGTCCAGTCCGCTACCACCATATTTAGGGTCTACCATCATACCTAGAAACCCAAGTTCACCTAATTTTTTAATTTCCTCTTTCGGAAATCTTTGAGCATCGTCTCTTTCAATTACCTCTGCTAAAAGTTCAGTTTGTGCGAAATCTCGTGCCGCTTGCTGTATAAGTTTTTGTTCTTCATTTAATGAAAAATCCATCTAATATGTATAAAAGTTATCTTCTCAAAGATAAAGATATAGAAGTTAAATATTAAACTTTAGAGATGTGTAATGTTTGATTTTTGAAAACCAAATTGCTAGGTTAGGATTGAAAGATGATATTTAACATTTTGTTAAGCGTTAAAATAGTGATGCCGTACATGCGTATTATTTGATAATAGTTTGGTTTAAGTATTTGGATGTCAGATATCTTCGGTATTATTGTGAAATCATTAGGAATTCACAGACTATTTTGAATATATTTGGATGATTTATTTTTTTGTATTTAGAACCTATATTTGACACCTTATCAATAGATATTAAAAAAACCAACGAACATGGAAACCATAATTATTATTGTTTTTTTGGCAGGATATCTTGCCATCACATTAGAGCACAATCTTAAAATAGATAAACTTATTCCTGCATTGGCCATGATGGCTATTCTGTGGGCTTTAATAGCACTTGGAATTGATGGCTATGAAAACTGGTTCGATTCTGTTCAGCAAGGTTTGGTTTCTGGTTTCTCTGATTTAGGGCATTTGGATAAAATGCATATTATGGAAGAATCTCTTTTGCATCACCTTGGAAAGACTGCAGAGATTCTGTTCTTCTTGTTAGGGGCAATGACCATTGTTGAAATCATTGATTATTTTGATGGTTTTGCTACCATTAAAGGTTTTATAAAAACTAAAAAGAAAAGTAAGCTATTGTGGTTGTTCTCAATATTGGCATTTATTTTATCTGCTATTATAGATAACCTTACCGCAACTATTGTTTTGATCACAATTTTGCAAAAAGTAATAAAGGATCGCGAAACAAAATTATGGTTTGCGGGTATGATCGTGATTACTGCTAATGCCGGTGGGGCCTGGTCTCCTATTGGAGATGTTACAACGACCATGTTGTGGATCGCAAACAAGGTGAGTGCAGGTCAATTGGTAATACATGTATTATTGCCTTCATTGGTGTGTATGCTAGTTCCTGTTTTAATAGCTGGAAGATTTAAGATTTTTAAAGGTTTAATAGATGGTGATCTAGATGGTGAGATTTCAAAATCTAAATATGGAGGTACAATGTTGTACTTAGGTTTAGGTGCCATTTTGTTCGTTCCAATATTTAAGACAGTAACACACCTTCCTCCTTACGTTGGTATGATGTTGTCTTTGGCGGTTGTGGCAACTTTTGCTGAGATTTACAGTAACAAAAAATTCAACATTTCTAGTGTTGAAGGAGAAGATGACGATAATGCAGGGCACCATAGTCCTGTTCACCATTCACTATCCAAAATAGAATTACCTAGTATATTATTCTTCCTGGGTATTCTATTGGCAGTAGCGGCAATGGAGTCTTTAGGGATTTTATTTAATGCTGCAGGTGCATTGAACGAGGCAATTCCTAATACCGATATCGTAGTTATGTTATTTGGTGTAGGTTCTGCGGTAATTGACAACGTTCCCTTAGTTGCTGCAAGTATGGGTATGTTCAGTGAGCCGTTAGATAGTCCGTTATGGCATTTTATAGCTTATTCGGCCGGTACAGGTGGAAGTATGTTGATAATTGGTTCTGCGGCAGGTGTAGTTGCTATGGGTATGGAAAAGATTGATTTCTTCTGGTATCTGAAAAAAATTGCCTGGTTGGCTTTAATCGGTTTTGTTAGTGGTGCGATCGTATTTATATTATTGAGAGATTTTGTTCTACACGGATAATTTAATTCGCAATTCATCGTTATAAAGGCAAATTCAATATATAAAGAATACTATGTTATTATTTCAGGATTTGGCTCAAGATGCGAGCGAAGAATTATTATCTGAAGAGAAAACTCTATCGGTTATCGATTTAATATTTAACGGAGGAACGGGAAGTGTAATAATAATTACCGTATTGTTCATAATGTTAGGGGTGGCTCTGTATATCTATTTTGAACGTTTACTTGCAGTAAATGCGGCTTCAAAAATAGATAAGAATTTCATGAATCAAATTCGTGATTACGTTACTTCAGGTAAATTAGATGCGGCTAAAATTTTATGTGCACAGACAGATTCGCCTGTGGCAAGGTTAACTGAAAAAGGTGTTTCCCGAATTGGCAAGCCATTAGATGATATCAATACTGCTATAGAAAATGCCGGTACCTTAGAGGTGTATAAATTAGAAAAGAACGTAAGTATATTGGCTACTGTTGCCGGTGCGGCTCCCATGATCGGATTTTTGGGTACTGTTATTGGTATGATTCTTGCTTTTCATGAGATGGCAAGTAGTGGTGGTCAAGCGGAGATGGGTTCATTGGCGTCTGGTATTTATACAGCGATGACAACAACCGTAGCTGGATTAATTGTTGGTATTATAGCCTATGTTGGTTACAACCATTTGGTGAATAGAACCGATAAAGTGGTGCATAAAATGGAGGCTAATGCCGTTGAATTTTTAGACTTATTAAACGAACCTCTTTAATTTTTTATTATGAAATTAAAAGGAAGAAATAAGGTCAGTCCAGACTTTAGCATGTCTTCAATGACAGATATTGTATTCTTGTTATTGGTGTTTTTTATGCTAACGGCGAATTCTCCTAATGCCTTAGACTTATTATTGCCTAAAGCAAAAGGGAAGTCTACCAATACGCAAAATGTTTCTGTAAGCATAGACAAGAATCTTCAATATTTTGTTAATGACGAAAGAATTAATGGAGAATATATTGAGATAGAATTGAAAAAGGCGCTTGCAGGGCAGGATAGCCCTACAATTATACTTAGAGCCGAAGAAAGCGTAGCAATTAAAGAGGCGGTAAACGTAATGGATATTGCCAATAGAAATAATTACAAGGTAATTTTGGCGGTTCGCCCAAATTAAATGGCATTTTTAGATACTAAACATAAAAAGAAATCACTGACACTTACAACATTGTTGCTAAGTGCATTATTATTGGTTTTATTTTACATAGGTCTAACATATATGGACCCACCTGAGGAAAACGGAATATCTGTCAACTTTGGTACTACTCAGTTTGGTAGCGGAAGAATTCAGCCTAAGGAAAAAATTCAATCTGAACCTGTGGACACTCCTCCTTTAGAGCCTACAAAGCAAGAGGTTGCAGAGGCAATTGAGAATCCTGTTGAAGAAGTGGAAGAAGTTTCGGCGGAGAAAGAGTCGCCTGCAGAAAAGTTGTTAACACAGGAAAATGAGGAAGCTGTTAAAATAAATCAAGCCAAAGAAGCCAAAAGAAAGGCGGATGAAGCCGCGGCTGACGCTAAACGGAAAGCAGAAGCGGCGGAGAATAAGAAAAAAGCGGAGGCTGCCAGAATTGCACAGCAGAAGAAAGAAGCTGATGAGCGCGCACGGAAAGAGCAGGAGGCAAAGAAAAAAGCATTGGACGAGATGATGGGTGGTCTTAATAAGTCTGATGGAACGGCTACTGGAAGTGAAGGAGATGATGATAGGGCTGGTGATAAAGGTCAACCGGACGGAGATCCCTACGCAACTAGCTATTATGGAGGTCCGGGCAGTGGAAGCGGAACAGGTGGATATGGACTAAATGGTAGGTCTTTAGTGAATAAAGGAAAAGTTGCACAAGAATGTAACCAATCTGGTAGAGTTGTGGTGAGAATTACTGTAGATCGCAATGGAAAAGTTATCAGTGCTGAACCAGGAGTAAAGGGTACGACCAATAATGATCCATGTTTGCTGGAACCAGCTAGAAAAACCGCTTTTATGCACAAGTGGAACTTAGATAGTAATGCGCCTAGTAAACAAACTGGTTTTGTTGTAGTTAATTTCAAGCTGGGAGAGTGACCTATAAAGAGACTTTGGATTGGATGTTTGCTCAACTTCCAATGTATCAGAATAAGGGTAAAGTAGCCTTTAATTCAAAACTAGATGGTATAACCTTGTTTGCGTCCCATTTAGGAAATCCTCATACTAATTTTAAAAGTATTCATGTAGCAGGTACCAACGGTAAAGGTTCCAGTAGTCACTTATTGGCTTCGGTTTTGCAGGAGGCAGGCTATAAGGTAGGATTGTATACTTCACCTCATTTAAAAGATTTTAGAGAGCGTATTCGTATCAACGGTAAAAAAATCAACAAAGATTGGGTAGTTGATTTCATTGAGAACAATTCAACTTTTTTTGAACAGCGTAAACTTTCATTCTTTGAAATGACCGTTGGTATGGCATTCTCATATTTTGATAAGGAAAGTGTGGATATTGCCATTATTGAAGTTGGCTTAGGTGGGCGTTTGGATTCTACTAATATTATTCATCCAGAAGTAAGTTTAATTACAAATATAGGTCTGGATCATACCGATATTCTTGGAGATACTATACCTGAAATAGCTAGAGAAAAAGCAGGAATTATAAAACCCAATACTCCTGTTGTGGTTAGTGAGTTTAATGAGGAAACCGCTCCAATTTTCAAGGAAGTAGCGAATAAAATGAATTCTAAGATTTTATTTGCAGATAGTGGTAATTACAATAGAGATTACGAAATAGGTCTTCTAGGGTCTTATCAGAAACGAAATATTAAAGGTGTTTTGGGAACATTGAACCTGTTAAAAGGTTTTGAGATTCGTGAAGAGGATAAAGTTCATGGTTTCAAGAATGTGGTCAAAAATACGGGCTTAATGGGACGCTGGCAGAAAATTGGTGATCAACCTACTATTATTTGTGATACTGCTCATAATAAAGGTGGACTATCTTATGTATTGGAACAATTAAAAAACCAAGAGTTTGATACCCTACATATTGTTATTGGTGTAGTAAAGGATAAGAATATTACTGATATTTTACCTCTATTTCCTAAAAATGCGGTCTATTATTTCTGCAAACCAAAAATTTTTAGGGGGTTGGATGAAAATATTTTGGCGAGGCAATTTTATGACCTGAATTTTAAAGGTGATGTATATAAGTCTGTGAATAAGGCATTTAAAACAGCGAAAAAACAGGCTAAAAAATCTGATTTAATTTATGTGGGCGGTAGTAACTTTGTTGTAGCAGAAGTTCTTTAATTTTTTATTGATTTTTCTTTTGAGAATTGTAAAAGTATTATATATTTGCACACCCTTAACAAGGGCTCTTAGCTCAGTTGGTTCAGAGCACCTGCCTTACAAGCAGGGGGTCACTGGTTCGAATCCAGTAGGGCCCACATAGTAAAAGGCTTTCATGAAAATGAAAGCCTTTTTTCGTTTTTAATATTTAGGTCTTTATTCCTGTATTTAGTCAGAAAAAATGAAGTACGCTAATTAGGTGATCTTAGTGATCTTCTAGATACTTTTTATCTTCTATCATTTTTTAAATCATAATTACTTTAATTCTGTTGAACAGAAGGTACTGTTAAGAAGGTGTTTTATATTCATGCTTGTCAATTTGCTATTTTTGGCTTTTATAAATATGAATATCATAACAGATAAATGTTAAATTTTTTAAATATTGAAATTCACGCTCTGTTTTATCTTAATAGCAAGGTTATTCATATTGATAAATGTTCAACATGTATCTCAATTGCCCATAAAGACTACTATTTTAGGGGTAATGTCATTTTGATAAAGATTCTCAATAATTTTATTGATTACGTAATTTATTAATGAAAATTAGTAGTTAGTGACAAAAAAAAGGTCGATAAATTTTCAAAGTAATTTTTTTTAACAAGATAATAACATATATTTGGTAAACCAGTTTGACGAACCAATTTGGTAAACCAATTAAATGAAAACTAATAATCATCTTATTAATTAAAAAAAAGTGAAATGAGACTATAGAAAAAAGCATAAAAAAAGGACGGGTGCTCGCCCATCCTTTTTATGAAAAAAATTACTCCAAATCGATAGGGAAGTAACAAACATGTAAGTATTGCTATTTACACATTTTATGTAAAAATAAGAATTATCCTTGATTCTTATGTGAAATGTGTGTTATAGTAAATTAATGATTATGATGCGGTGGCTAATATCGCATTTTAAGTAGATCAAAAAGAGGGCTTGGCCCAATTCAATAGAACTAACTTAATATAACACAAATGAATTTTAAATTAAAAGTTTTTATGGTTGCAATGTTGCTGGTCAACATTCAATTGTTTGCACAGGACTCCTATAGTTTATCTGGTACTGTGACAGATGCTAACAATGTACCGATTCCAGGTGCTAATATTGTTGTGGCAAATACAACTAGAGGTACTCAAAGTGATTTTGACGGTAATTTTACCATACAGGTTACAAGTGGTGATTTATTGCAATTCTCTTATATAGGGTATGCTACGCAAACAGTAGCAATTGTCTCTCAAAAAACAGTTAATGTAACCCTTCAGGAAGATGCTAGTCAGTTAGATGAAGTTGTCGTTGTTGGTTACGGTACGCAAAAGAAATCAACATTAACAGGTTCAATTTCTAAAGTAACTAATGAGACCTTAGACCAAATTGCGGTTTCAAGGGTGGATGATGCACTGATCGGACAAGTTTCCGGTGTTAATATTCAGGCCACTAATGCTGAGGCCGGTGGTGCACCTACCATTACTATTAGGGGTGTAGGATCTGTAACTGCAGATTCTGGACCGGCATTGGTTGTTGATGGTATTGTAGTGAGTTCGGAGTTTCTTGCTAACATAGATATGAATGATGTTGAGTCTTTTGAGGTGCTTAAAGATGCTGCTTCAGCTGCAATTTATGGTAGTGAAGGTTCTAACGGTGTAATTTTGATTACTACAAAAAGCGGTAAGGCTGGTAAAACAAAGTTTAGCTATCAAGCCTATACGGGTTTCAAAGATGCACATGGAAGTGATGACTACAAAAAGAGTGTTGCTGAATGGGCTAAGATAGAACAAGCTGCTACCGGAACACTATCTGGTGAAACTTTATACGCACAATTGTTAGTGGCTACAACTGGTGTAGATAGAGATTGGCAAGATGTGTTTTTCGACGGTGGAACTGTAACCAGTCATTCTTTTTCTGCACGTGGTGGTACTGAAGATACTAAGTTTAGTGCATCATTAAGAGCATTGCATGATGAAGGTGTTGTAATTACTGATGATTATAAATTATATACAGGAAATATAAAGTTAGATACAAAATTAGGTGAAAAGGTAAAGTTTGGTTTAAGAGCTACACCTTCGTATACTTCACAAAGAAGGTTGCCAACTTCAATTCATAATCCTACTAGGCAATCGCCATGGTTGCCAATATATCATACGGAGGAAACATTGCAATTTATTAATAGAGATGTTTATCCAGATGTGGGTGTAGGAGACTATTTCTATGAAAACCATTTGGTTAATTTAGATTTGGATAATGATGGTAATACAGAAAGGCCAAGAACATCTGGTGATTCTAACCCGTATGCTCAATATGTGGAAAGAGAGCATTATGAGTTTAATACTAAATTATTTGGGTCTACATATGTGAGCTATGAGTTGTTAGACGGTTTAACCGCTAAAACTTCTTTAGGTGTTACTTTAGAGCATAGAAAACGTACAAGATATGATGGTACATTGCACCATGCTTCTGGTAACAGTAGAGCGGCATATTATTTGGCTAATAGATCTAGAACAAGGTTAATTAATGATAACACTCTAAATTATTCTACAAACTTTGGCGGTGATCATGATTTAAACTTGTTGGCGGGTATGACCATTCAACAAAGAAAATCTGAAGAAAGTATAATGACCGGTGGTGGATTTTCTAATGACTTGTTGAAAAATTTCCAAGGTGCTACTTTAATTGATAACCCTACTGAAATTAATACAGAGCTTAAAAAAGTAGGTTATTTTGCTAGAGTTAATTATGCGTATAAAGATAAGTATTTGGTTAATGCATCTTTTAGACGAGATGGTAGTTCTGTATTTGGTGTAGATTCTAAATACGGTAATTTCCCAGCTGTGTCTTTGGGGTGGAACGTTGCTAAAGAAAACTTCTTATTGAACAGTGACATAGTCAATAACTTAAAGTTTAGAGCTAGTTATGGTTTAACAGGAGCTGAAAATTTCAATGTTGGTGATGATAATGTAAACCTTTACCCATATTTAGCATTACTTCAAAATTCTAATGCGATAACAGATGGTAGTATAACTCCTGGTGTATCGCCAAGAAACATTGCCAATGCCTTATTACAATGGGAAGCTTCAGAAGAAATGACTTTTGGTGTTGATTTCGGATTCTTGAATAATAGAATATCTGGTTCTGTGGATTACTATAAGAGAACAAGTGATGAACTATTATTGGAAAACCCTGTTTCTTACATTACTGGTTTTACAAGCGGTATAGTAAACTTAGGAGAGGTTGAAAATAAAGGTGTGGAAGTTGAAATAAGAACCAAGAATATTGTTGGAGAGAAATTTAGATGGAACTCTACATTGATTGCTTCTACTAACCAAAACGAATTGTTGAGTTTTGGAGATTCTAACAATGCTTTAATAGAAGATGATTATGGTAGAAACTCTCAATGGATAAACAGAATTGGCGAGCCAATATCATCTTTCTGGGGGTATGTTGTTGATACGGATTTATACGATGATACACAGTTTAGAACTACCTATGTAGATAATCCTTGGAATAGAATTAACGGTCAGGCAGATGATACGATCGTTAAGGATTTAAATGGTGACGGTATCATAACAGAAGAAGATAAAACCATTTTAGGTGATCCATACCCAGACTTAGTGTACAGTTTTACTAATGAGTTTCAGATGGGGAATTTTGACTTCTCATTTATGGTACAAGGTAGCTTAGGTGCTCAAGTGAATAATATTGGTGATCAATATTTCTATAACTGGTTTGGTAATAGAACACGTAGTGGAGGAGAGGCACAAGCAGTTGCTGACGGTTTAGTACCACATACATCTTTTATTCAAGAAAAGGTATTGACCAGTGAAGTTATAGCAAATGCAGATTATTTTTCTTTAAGAAATATAAATCTTGGATACAATTTCCCTGATGATGTTACATCTAAAATTGGTATTGGAGGTCTAAGAGTTTATGCAACTGCTCAGAATTTAGTGTATATCACTGCAGATGACTATCATGGTTTTAACCCTGAGCATGTAGATGGTTCTAACCCAAGGGCTTATGGTTCTCAAAGAGCTGGTACGCCAATATTTAGAACATTGACATTGGGTCTTAACATTGATTTTTAATTTTTAAAAGATACTTATTATGAAACATATAAAATATATAGTCTTTATGATCACAGGGGTGATATTCCATTCCTGTAGTGATGATTTTTTGAACCCTTTGCCAGAAACGGCAGTTGCGGTTGAGTCATTCTTTCAATCAGATGCAGATGTTTTAGCCGGTGTAATAGGCATTTATGATGCATTACAAGGTGTAAATGAAAATACGACCACAAATATTGGAGATGCCAATAGAGGGGTTCAGTTTGAGCACTTATTAACAGAGCATAGAACTGATAACACTCGTAACGCTACATTAGAAGGGTCTAAGTCAGATTTTCACAGATATGTGGTAAATGCCAATAACGTAGAATCTGAAGATTACTATCAATCTATGTATGAAGTGATATTTAGAGCAAATAACATATTAGGCTTTATAGAAGTTGCAGATGTAGAAAATCAAGCCAAGTATGCTGCCGAGGCAAAATTTTTAAGAGCTTATGCATATTTTAACTTGGTTAGGTTGTATAGCGACGTTCCTTTGGTAACAGAAGTTGTTGGTCCAACCGATAATGAAGCTTTGTTTACCCGTATTCCTGAAGCACAGATCTATGCTCAAATAGTTGAGGATTTACAAGAAGCTGTGAACGTTTTGGATAATTCAGCTAAGGCAAGAGCTTCTAAAGCGGCGGCACAAGGTATTTTGGCTAAAGTTTACATGACTCAGCCAAACAAAAATTATTCTGGTGCTAGTCAACTTTGTGAAGCAATAATCAATAGTGGAAATTTTTCTTTGGAAAGTAACTATTCAGATGTTTTTTATGACGAGTTGAACGATGAAATTATTTTTGCGGTACAATATGTAGCTGGTAACAGTGCGGAGAGTCAAAGTTTTTCTTCAGAATTCACTTCAACTTTCCGTCAAGGAAGAGAAGATGGGCAGAATATTGTGAATGATAATTTAGTAGCCGATTTCGTTGCCTATGGAGGTAACAGAACAGAGGTTTCTTATGTAACATTCAATACAACTTCAGAAGTTGCAAAATTTCTACCTGAAGGTACAGATCTTAGTGTAACACCGCCAGATTATGGTTTAAGTGCAAGAGATGCAGGTAACGATTATATAGCATTGAGATATGCTGATGTATTATTAATGCATGTAGAAGCGGCAATAGGTGATGGTACTAGTACAACTGATATTGGCGCTTTGGAATCTTTTCAAAAAATCAGGGATAGAGCTTTTCCTGATACAGCTCCAAACACTGTTTCAAGTGTTTCAAAAACAGAACTTTTAAGAGAAAGACGTGTTGAATTGGCATTTGAAAACCAACGTTGGTTCGATTTACTTAGGTTCGGTGTAGCTGATCAAGTATTGAGTGCACATGCTGAGGAAATGGGATACGTTTTTTCTTCTAGAGCTTTATTGCTGCCAATTCCTGCAAGGGAAATAAATATTAGTGGTGGTTTATTAACACAAAATCCAGGATATTAATATAAAAACTATGAGACAGAAAGTAAATATATTTAGTAAGACAAAACTATTGCTTATGGCTATAGTTTCGGCTGGCATGGTAGCTAGTTGTGTAAATGATGAACTTTTTAGGGATGATTTACCAGATACTAATTCAAAGGTAGACACGGTATTTCCAGCGGCTAATTTTTCTTATGCAGCTTCCTCAGATGATTTTAGGATCATCAATTTTACCAACCTAGCTACAGAAGCTACTGTTTTTGAATGGGATTTTGGTAATGGAAACACTTCAACGGAGCAGGATCCAACATTTACTTTTGACGGTGAAGGTACATATCCTGTAACGTTAACCGCAATAGACGGTAATGGTGTTACTGGTTCTACTACTATAGAGGTAATGGTTGTAGAAGGACCCTTTCAACCTATTATTCTTGAAGCTGGCTTTGAAGATGATACCTTGCCAGAAGGAGGAGGAGACGGTCGTGATTCTTGGAGAAATAGTGATTTGGGTGGTGTAATACAAATTACAGGTAGTCCGGTTACTTTTGGAGATCAAGGAGCAAAATTACCGGTACCGGCAGGTGATCGTGTAGGTTATCAGGAAATTACTGTAGAGCCAGATACTAATTATGATTTAAGTTTTTGGTATACTATGTTAAGTGGATCTTCTGATCCTTCATTAACTGTTGCTGTATTGGGTGTTACGGAGAATGGACCTTTTGCAAATAAAGAAGAGGCAAATGATGCAATTATAGCATCTGTAACCGTAACGGACGATTCTGAACCAGATGTTTATGTACAGCAAAAACTTTCGTTCAACTCAGGTATAAATAATACTGTTGCAATTTACTTTACAAACGGAGAGGTTGAGGCTAGACTTGATGATTTTACAATAGAAGTTGGAATACCAGGAGCTGTACCGCCATCGGCAGGATTTGATATAGCACAGAGCGAAACAAACTTCTTAGAGTATACTTTTACGAACTCTTCTGTTAACGCTTCTACTTACGAGTGGGATTTTGGAGATGGTAATACTTCAACAGATGAGTCTCCTACACATGTATATGAAACTGCTGCAGATTATGTTGTGACATTAAATGCTACCAATGATTCTGGTTTATCAACGGAGTTGACTAAAAACATTACCATCTTGGCACCGGTATCAGCAGCCTTTTCTTTCGAAGTAGATGCAGATGATTATAGAACATATTCGTTTACCGATGAATCTGTGGATGCGGTAATGCTTTTATGGGAGTTTGGAGATGGTTACCAATTTACGGGTATGAATCCTACTCACACTTATGAAGAAGATGGTATATATGTAGTTACTTTAACAGCATATAGTCAAACAGGAAATACTTCCGAAGCAACGGAACAGATTACGATAGCAGATGGTTTTATTGTTGAGGTTGTAAACGGTGATTTCTCTGATGGTTCTTCTAGTTGGAAGCCATCTAGTTTTGATGGCAGTAATTCAAATGCCTTTAATACAAGTTCAGACGGAGATTCATTTGACTATACGGGAGCGGATACAGGTTCTAAAACACCTGGAGCAAAGTATACAAGTAGTACTACAATGGTAGGTCCACTTGAAAGTTTGTCAAGAACATCTTCTTCTAGAGCTGCATATCAAGAGATTACCGTAGAACCTAATAAAGAATATACGATAGAGTTTAGCGCAGCTATTACAAATAGTGGTGACGCTGTTTATGTAGAGATATTGGATGGTTGGTTCGATGGCGATGGCGCTGCTGCCTTTGCTAGTTCAACAGGAGCGGGTCCTTTAGGAAGAGCTGTAGTTGATGTTGCTAACGGTAAGGGTAACTTTACAATGGGTACCGATACATTTACTTCTAATGCAAGTGGACAGGTGACTATTTGGATGTATTCTTTGACCACTGCAGATGCATGGGTTGATAATATTAAGGTTTATGAAGCACCATAATTTATTTGATTCTAATGTATAGGATATCACATCTTTTGATATTGTCATTAATGTTTCTCTCTGTAGAGGCTGCCTCCCAAACTATGGGAGGTGACCTCACAGAGTCAGAAACAAAAACGGAGAAACGTAGTAAAAAAAAGAAAAGGAAAAAAACCAAACTTCCAGACATAGATTTATCACATTGGAAGGTTACAATTCCAGAGGGTTCTGGCAAGGGAGGTGCTATTAGTGTTGAACCTCCAGAAATTCTGGACTATGCAAATAATGATATCTTAAAACCATATATGTTTAATGATTCCACTAAAGGGGCGTTAACATTTTATGCATATCCTACTTCGGCTACTACGGCAAACACCAAGTATTCTAGGTCAGAACTTAGAGAACAAATGGTGCCCGGTGATGACAATATAAACTGGACGTTTAAACAAGGTGGAAGCTTAAAGGCAAAACTTTCGGTCGATGAAGTGTCAAGAGATAAAAATGGAAAGTACCACAAGGTTATTATTTTACAGATTCATGGCAGGTTAACCAATGAGCAAAAAGAACTAATAGGGCAAAGAGATAATAATGCCCCACCAGTTTTGAAAATTTACTGGCAGAACGGCAAAATAAGGGTAAAGACGAAAAAGCTAAAATTTGCTGATGTTAATTCAGTTGGAATATTACATGAAGAAGCTTGGACAGATGATGAAGGATTTAATTTTGAACAAGAGGTAGGCTTTGGAAAGTTTCAAATTGAAGTAAAAGTAACAGATGGTAAAATGGTAGTTTCATTGAATAATACTGAGTTTGCTGTTTATGATGATTTTAATATGAAACGTTGGGGAGTATTTGAGAACTATTTTAAAGCAGGTAATTACTTTCAAAGTAGAGATGAAGGTTCTTTTGCTAAAGTTAGCTTCTATGATTTAGAAGTAAAACATTAATATGTATAGATGAAATTAAGGAATAGTCTAGTGATTACGAAGCATTTTGCAATTAGCTGTCTTTTCATGTCTTGGTTGTCACTTTGTTTTTTGAGTTGTGATAGTTCTTCAGATGAAATTGAAAGTGAAGTAGAGCAAGAGGTAATTGAAGAGGAAGAGATTATTGAGGAGGAACAAGAAGTTGAAGAAGAAATAGAGGAAGTGAAAGTAGAAGGAGTGGACTATTTTTTGCCTAATATTGATTTAGGAAATTGGAAAGTGACATTGCCTATTGGTAGTCCAGACGAGGTAAATCCACCAGAAATAATAGATTATGCTACTGATGAAAGGTTATTGCCGTTCATGTATAATGATTCTACAGATGGCGCTTTGGTTTTTTATACATCACCTGGATCATCAACAGCAAACTCTTCTTATTCAAGAACAGAGTTGAGAGAGCAAATAGTTCCGGGTAGTAATAGTACAAATTAGACTTTTGCACAGGGCGGACGTATGAAAGGTACATTGTCTGTGCCTGAAATATCTGTAGATGATGGCGGAGATTTTCATAGAACATTGGTTATGCAAATTCATGGTAGGTTAACTAATGAGCAAAGAGATTTAATAGGTGAGAATGATAATAATGCACCGCCGATGTTGAAGATATATTGGCAGAAAGAAAGGGTTAGGGTGCTTACTAAAAAGCTTAAGAATATAAATGCCACTGACGAGGAAATACTACATACTGATGCTTGGGAGGATAATGAAAGTCATACATTTTCAGAAGTTGTAGGTAATGATAAGTTTACTTTAGAAGTTGTAGTTTCAGAAGGAAGAATGGAAATTATATTGAATGATTCTGAATCTGTTGTCTATAACGACATTCATATTGAAAAATGGGGTGTATTTGAAAACTATTTTAAAGCTGGTAATTATTTACAGACCATAGAAAACAATGCATTTGCGTACGTAAAATATTATGAATTAGAGGTTATGCATTAATTTTAAAAGAAAAATATACCTAGTATAACAAAGAAAGTTGTTTGAGTTAGATTTGTTGAAATGAATTTACTGGCCTGTTTTAGGCCAGTAAATTTTAAATTAAACCAGTAGTTGTTCATTGTATATTAATTTTGCAAATTAATGACTAAGAATTACTAACGATTTTCTCTTAAAGCAAGTTATAAATGAAATTAGAAATCCTCACAAGGAATGAGAGCAATGAAATACAGAATGAGATAATATTACAGCTCAGAGATTTAATGAATAATAAAAATCTGGAGCCAGGTGATAAATTACCTTCAGAAAGAACATTGTCAGAGAAATTTGGTGTAAGTAGAAGTAGTGTTCGTGAAGCGATTCAGAAACTGGAATTTTACGGAATCTTAGTTTCTAAGCCTCAGAGCGGTACATTCGTTGCTGAAATAGGTCAAGTGGCCATGAATGGAATGGTTAACGACATTCTAAGGTTAGATGAGCCGGATTTTAAATCATTGGTAGAAACTAGAATTTTGTTGGAGCTTAAAACTGTACGTTTGGCAGCTAGAAGAAGAACCGGTGATGATTTGGAGCTAATGAAAAATGCCTTGGAAGCTTATAGGGAAAAAGTTGAAAATGGAGAAGATGCAGTTCAAGAAGATTTGTTGTTTCATTTAGCTATAGCCAAAGCTAGTGGTAATAGTACAATGAATACTTTTATGTTGATTATAACACCTGAAATTCTTACCAATTTTGAAAAGTACCATGTTTGCGATAAGAATATGGCTTTCAGAGGTATTCAGGAGCATCAAGATATTTTTGATGCCATCAAGGAGCAAAATCCTCAATTGGCCAAAGAGAAGATGAAAGTACATTTTAAAAATCTTTATCAATTCTGCTATAATATATAGGGTTGAGGTTGACACTCTTATTGAAATACTTTTATAAATAATCCAATTTTGATTTTGAATTAGGTCAAAATAACTACTAAAAGAAGAACATGCCTAAATCATCTATTTGGAAAAAGCTTTTAGCTCTAGTTTTAGCCTTTGGACCAGGAATTTTTGCGATTGGTTATACCATTGGTACTGGAAGTGTTACCTCTATGATCGTGGCAGGGAGTACTTATGGAATGCAACTTTTGTGGGTGTTGTTATTAAGTTGTGTTTTTTCGGGTTTGCTAATGTATGCCTATGGAAATTTTGCGTTGGTAACGGGTGAAACAGCATTGTTTGCTTTTAAAAAGCATTTAAAGTGGGGCAAACTTATTGCAATTCTTATAATCTTAGGTATTTCATTTGGTCAATGGAATTCGCTAATGGGTATTCTGGGTATTTCTGCGAATATAATTTATGAAATCTTTCTTTTTTATTATCCTGGATTGGTCAATGCCAAATATGAGACAGTTCTAGCAATAGCCATTGCTGTAATAATTGTGTTTTATGGTTTATTGCTTGTAGGTAAATACGCTTTTTTTGAGAAAATTCTTGTGATTTTCGTTACAATAATGGGGCTTTCTTTCATCATTTCTTTATTTATGGTATATCCATTACCATTGGAAGTGGTAAAAGGTTTGGTGCCAACAATTCCAAAAGTTGAAGGTGGTCAAATGATGGTGGCTGCATTTGTGGGTACAACAATGGCTGCGGCCACATTCTTGTCAAGGCCATTATTTGTAAAAGGAAAAGGATGGACCATTAAAAATAGAAATCAACAAAAAAAAGATGCAATAATAGCGGCTTCATTGGTTTTCTTTATTAGTGCCTCCGTTATGGCAGTGGCTTGTGGAGCTCTTTTTCATCAAGGGCAGCCGGTAACCAAAGTATTGGACATGGTAAATACGCTTGAGCCCGTTGCTGGTAAATTTGCATTAACATTATTCTTCTTTGGAACTTTAAGTGCAGGGCTATCTTCAATATTTCCATGTTTATTGATAGCGCCAATATTATTGGCAGATTATCAATCTGGGGAGTTGGATACAAATTCAAAACAATTTAGAGTCATTACCGCAATAGCGTGTTTGTTCGCTTTAATAGTGCCGGTATACGGAGCAAACCCTATAGAAATGCAAATACTTTCTCAAGTATTTAATGTTTTTGTATTACCATTGGTTATACTAGGAATTATTTTGCTGATTAATAGCAAAAAACTTATGGCTCAATATAAAGCAGGTTTATTGCTAAACATTGGTCTTTTTGCTGCCTTATTCTTCTCTTGTGTAATTTCCTATAATGGTATAGTGGCATTGCTTGGTTATTTTTAAAATAATAGCGGTCAATTAATTTAAATGCTTTCCAACATTTTATTATAAAATGGTATAGATGTATCTTTATCCCCTATTATTCAAATTATATGGGATATTAGCTCAGTTGGTTTAGAGCGCTGCCTTGACAGGGCAGAGGTCACCGGTTCGAATCCAGTATATCCCACTTAATTGTAAAACATAAATAGTAGTCAATATTATTTTATTTTTGCCACTCTGCTTGTCCATATTTACAATCTATAATCATTTTCTGCGTTTATTTTCAAAAGCTTATTGTTTATTTAAAACATTTAAGTTCACATGATTTATGTTAAAAGGAATAATTAAATATTTTGTGCAGAATAAACTAATAGCATTTACTATGTTGTTGGTTTTGTTGTTGTGGGGGTTAATGACAGTTCCTTTTAAAAATGATAATTTTTTTTTAGGATCATATCCTGTTTCTGTAGACGCGATTCCTAACCTGGGAGATAATCAGCAAATTGTGTTTACTGAATGGGAAGGGCAGTCTCCACAGGATATAGAAGATCAAATTACTTACCCTCTAACTTCAAATCTATTAGGACTACCTGGAGTAAAATCTGTTCGAAGTTCGTCTATGTTTGGTTTTTCCACAATATACTTAATTTTTGATGATGATACGGACTTTTATTGGGCTAGAAATAGGGTGTTAGAGAAGATTAGTAGTTTGCCTATTAACACATTGCCACAGGGTGTTGCTCCAAAATTGGGTCCAGATGCCAACGCGCTAGGTCAGCTTTTTTGGTATACTATTGAAGGTAGGGACAAAAATGGTAAAATCACAGGAGGATGGGATTTACATGAGCTTAGAAAAGTACAAGATTTTTATGTCAAGAATATATTGGCATCTGCAGAAAACGTAGCTGAGGTTGCGTCAATTGGGGGGCATATTCAAGAGTATCAAATAGAAGTAAAACCTCAATTAATGAGGCAATATAAAATATCATTAAATGATGTAATTGAGGCTGTTAAAGAAACGAATAAAAATATTGGCGCAAAAACCATTGAAATTAATAGCGCTGAATACATTATTAGAGGCTTAGGACTAGTCGATAAAATCGATGATTTAGAAAAGACAATAGTTGTTACAAATGATTTTGCGCCTATAAAAATTAAAGATTTAGCTATAGTAACCTTGGGTCCAAAGGATCGAAAAGGAATTTTGGATAAAGAAGGAGCTGAAGTTGTTGGTGGTGTTGTTGTTGGTAGAAATGGATCAAATCCTCAAAAAGTAATTAAGTCCATTAAATTAAAAATAAAAGAATTAAGCGAGGGAATGCCTTCAAAGCGGTTGAGTGATGGGTCAGTTTCTAAATTGACCATTGTGCCATTTTATGATAGAACTGAGCTTATAGAAAGTACGCTTGGAACTTTAAGCACGGCGCTATATCTTGAAATATTAATTGCAGCGCTAGTTATTCTTATTTTGTTACGTAGGCTCAGGGTGTCTATTATAATTTCTGCATTATTGCCAATGGCAGTACTTACAGTGTTCATTGCAATGAAATTATTTAAAGTTGATGCTAATATCGTAGCGCTATCTGGTATTGCAATCGCAATAGGTACAATGGTTGATATGGGAATTATTCTGACTGAAAATATAATTCTTAAATTAGATCAAAGTAATGGGGATAAGTCAATTGATGAATTAGTTGTTGAAGGAGCAAGTGAGGTTACTAGTGCAATACTTACAGCAGGTTTGACAACAATTTTAAGTTTTATACCAGTTTTTATTTTAACAGGCGAAGAGGGCAGAATGTTTACCCCACTTGCATTTACAAAAACTGCAGCTTTATTGTCGGCAATGCTTTTATCATTGTTGGTCATACCTCCGGCAATTGCTAAATGGTACAGGTTAGGTACAAATAATTTTAAAATAAAAGATATTGGTTCTTATTTATTAGCCTTTGTTGGTTTTGTGTTAGTGTTATTTAAGTTCTGGGCTGGTTTAGTCTTAATTGGTTTTTTTGTACTGACGTTGTTGAAGAAAATCAATGTACTAAAAGGTAAAGACTTTGGGTCAATCTTGAATATATATCTCGTTATATCAATTGTATTGATTTTGACTCATTACTGGAATCCCTTGGGAGTTGATAATAACTATTTTTTCAACCTACTGTTTGTTGTAATTGTAGCAGGCTCGGTTTTGGCGATACTCTATTTATTTTATGTGTTTTATGATAGAATTTTACTTTGGGCAATGGCCAATAAGTTTAAGTTCTTTTGTATTCCCATGGTTTTACTGACTTTAGGGATACTTATATATATATCTATCGGAAAAGAGTTTATGCCTAAATTAAATGAGGGTTCGTTTTTATTAATGCCTACGACTACAGCTCATTCTGGTATTTCTGAAAATAAAAAACTATTACGACAATTAGACATGGCTGTTGCCTCTATACCGGAAATTGAGACGGTCATTGGTAAAGCTGGTCGTGTTAATTCTGCTTTAGATCCGGCACCACTATCAATGTTCGAAAATTTAATTAGTTATAAAACAGAATTTATATTAGATGAAAATGGAAAACCAATGTCTTTTAAAATTTCGGATAACGGTGAGTTCTATACAAAGGATGGGCGGGTAGTTTCTGCAGGGTCAGGGGTTTCAAAAGATGAATTGATTACTGATGTCAATGGGGAGTATTATAGAAACTGGCGTAAACATATTAACAGTCCAGATGATATCTGGAATGAAATAATAGCTGTTACAAATATCCCTGGGGTTACTTCCGCACCAAAATTACAACCTATTGAAACAAGGTTAATAATGTTGCAAACAGGGATGCGTTCACCAATGGGAATTAAAATATTTGGCACTAATTTAGAGTCTATTGAAAGGTTTGGCTCTGATTTAGAAAAGGAGATAAAACAAATAGATCAAGTAAATACAACATCCGTATTTTCTAATAGAATTGTTGCAAAACCGTATATAAATGTTGTTTTAGATAGAGATAAGGCAGCAAGATATGGTCTTTCTGTAAATGAACTACAAGAGATTTTAGAGACGGCTATTGGAGGTAAGTTGTTAACGGAAGTTATTGAAGAAAGAGAAAGGTTTGATGTAATTATTAGATATCCAAAAGAATTAAGGGCAGAACCTCAAGACTTAAAAAACATAGTTATACAATTACCCAAGGGTGGTTCAGTTCCGTTTTCTGAAATGGTCAATATAAAGTATGCAAAGGGGCCTCAAGTAATTAAAAGTGAGGACGGGTTTTTGACAGGTTATGTATTGTTCGATAAGAATGAAGGTTTTGCTGAGATAACAGTGGTCGAAGAGGTGAAAAAAATCTTAGAAGCAAAAGTGAAAAATGGAGAGTTGATGGTACCCGAAGGTATCAGATACAGGTTTGAAGGAAATTATGAAAATAATCAACATGCGGAGAAATCATTAGCGGTGATAATTCCTTTAATTCTAATCGCAATATTGTTTGTGTTATATTTTCAATTTAAGTCCCTAACTGTTTCATTTATAATATTTTCAGGGGTATTAGTTGCTTTTGCAGGAGGTTTTATAATGATTTGGTTGTATAATCAACATTGGTTTTTAAATTTTAGTTTTTTAGGTAATGAATTGCGAAATGTTTTTAATGTTCAAACTGTAAATTTAAGTATTGCCGTTTGGGTTGGTTTTATAGCTTTATTCGGAATAGCAACAGATGATGGTGTGCTAATTGCTACTTATTTAAAAAATAGTTTTAATGATAAACAGCCAGATTCCATTAAGGAAATAAGAATGGCAGTATTAAGTGCCGGAAATAAGAGAATTCGCCCTTGTTTAATGACAACCGCTACAACTTTATTGGCATTATTGCCAGTGCTTACAGCAAAAGGACATGGTAAGGACATATTGATACCTATGGCGATACCAGGTTTTGGGGGAATGTTAGTTGCGTTAATTACCTTGCTGGTAGTGCCGGTTTTATATTGTTTTTGGCAAGAATTAAAATTAAAACAACGAAATTTAACATATGAAAAGCTCTAATAAGTATATGAAATATGTAGGCTATTTGGCAGTGTTGTTTTTCGGTCTATTAATGGGTTTTTTGCTTTTTGATGAATCAGATCATGTTGATGGTAATAGTGAAAAAGTATCTTATACATGTTCTATGCACCCAGATGTCATAGTGAATGAAGAAGGAAAGTGCCCTGTTTGTGGAATGGATTTGGTAAAAAAGGTTGGGGAGGAAAATTCGGTAAATGACTATCGTATTAGAATGAGTAATCGAGCACTTGCTTTAGCGGATATTCAAACAAGCATTGTGAGTTTTGGTGAAGTTAGTGATCAATTGACTTTATCTGGTGAAATTTCATTGAATAGAGAGTCAAGTGCAACTCAAGTTACTTTATTTGATGGTCGTATAGACGAGTTGAAAATAAATATTATAGGTCAGTATGTTAATAAAGGACAAGAAATAGGTACTATATATAGTCCAGAGTTATACTTAGCTCAAGATAAATTATTAACATCGGCTTCATATAAAGAATCGCATGAAAAATTATTTTCCGCAGCACGAAACACGTTAGGTCTTTGGAAGTTAACAGACAAACAAATCGGTAAATTATTAGAAACGGGGAAACCTATTAAAAATTTCCCTCTAAGGGCCGATGTTTCTGGAACCGTTGTGGAGATTATTGCTACAGAAGGTAATTATTTTAAACAAGGAGACCCATTGTTTAAGGTAGCTGAACTGTCTACGGTTTGGGCGGAATTTCAAGCTTACGAAAATCAACTGTCAAAGTTGAAAGAGGGTCAGGAAATTGAAATAAGTGCAAATGCATTGGGTGTTGATCCTGTGGTTGCAAAAATATCTTTTATTGAACCAATTATGGATAGAAATAAAAGAATAGTTTCAGTAATAGCGGCTATTCCAAATAAGGAAAAAATATGGAAACCTGGTATGTTCATTTCAGGTAAAGTGAACATTGAAATTGCTGATAAACGGTTGTTGATATTGCCTAAAAGTGCTGTTCTGTGGACGGGTGAGCAGTCTGTGGTCTATAAAAAAATTGATGGAGATAAACCTGAATTTGAAATGCTTAATATCTCGTTGGGAGAGTCTGTAGGGGGTAATTACGTGGTTTTGAATGGTTTGCAGGAAGGGGATGAAATTGTTACGAATGGCACTTTTGTTATAGATGCAGCAGCTCAATTGCAAGGCAAGAGATCTATGATGTATTCTAGTGGAACATTATCAAGTTCAAACGGGTCGTCTAAAGATATTCCTATTGAATTATCCCAAGAACAAAATTTGATTTTAAAAGAAGCTTTAAATATTTATTTTGACTTAAAGAACCATTTTGTGAAATCTAACACTGATAGTTGTAAAGTGCTATCTAAAGAACTTGGCAATATTTTAGTTTCTTTAAAAAAAACAGATTTAGAAGGCGGTTTTAAAAAAAATACCAGCAATGCAATATCCTCTTTAGAGCTAATTGCAGAGGGAGAAAGTTTGGATAAAAATCGTTTGGAGTTTAAAAAATTGTCAATGTCGTTTGTATATTTTTCTTCTTATATAAAAGACTATCAAAATACTATTTATATACAGCATTGTCCAATGGCAGATAATAATAAGGGTGCAGATTGGCTCAGCTTAAATAAAGCCATTAAAAATCCATATTTTGGGGATAAAATGTTACACTGTGGGAGTGTAATCAAAGTTGTAGAGTAAAGACTATAAGCATTCTAACACACGTTCTAGGGCCATGCCTCTAGATCCCTTAATTAAAATAGTGGATTTTTCTGGTAAATCATATTTATCCAAATAAGTTTTTAACGCATTGAAATTAGTTAAGTTGATTGCGTTAGAATCGGTTAATTGAAAATTTTCCCCAACTAGGATTACTTCTTCAAAATTTAAGCTAGAAGCAAGATTTGCAATAATTTGATGTTCTTCACGAGATGAATTTCCTAACTCGAACATATCTCCCAAAATTAAAATTTTATTCGGCTTTTCTAATGTATGGAAATTTTCAAGTGCCACTTTCATACTTGAGGGATTGGCATTATAAGCATCTAAAATAATATAGTGTCCCTTGGTGTTTATAATTTGCGACCTGTTGTTATCTGGTATATATTTTTCAATAGCATATTTTATTTTGGGTAGTTCTATATTAAAATATTTGCCAATAATGATCGCAGCGCAACAGTTAGTGAAATTATATGTGCCAATAAGGTTACTGTTTATTTCAACATCTTCTACCTTTAGGTTTACAAATGGTTGTGCGTTGATAAGTTCAATATTGAAATACTTTGCTTGTGTAGTGCTGAAGCCATATTTCTTGGTGAAACCTTTTAGTTTTTCTAATTGAATGGGGTCGTCTGCATTTAGAAATACGGACTTATTACTGCTAATTAAATAATCATATAGTTCACTTTTCCCTTTTATAACTCCTTCTACGCCACCAAAACCTTCTAAATGTGCTTTTCCAAAGTTGGTTATATAACCAAAATCAGGTTCGGCAATTTCACAAAGAAATTCAATTTCATTAAGGTGGTTGGCACCCATTTCAACTATGGCAATTTCTGTATCAGGTTTAATGGTCAGTAGTGTTAAAGGTACTCCAATATGATTGTTTAGATTACCTTTTGTGGCTATTGTTCTGTATGAAGTGCTTAAAACAGCGTTTATTAATTCTTTTGTAGTTGTTTTTCCATTACTGCCGGTTAAACTAATTACCTGTGCTTTACACTTTTTTCTATGGTAGTTAGCTAGGTCCTGCAATGTTTTAAGAACATTATCAACTAGAATTGTTTTGTTATTTGAAACATATTTTTCTTCATCAATCACCACATAACTGGCTCCGCTATCAAGAGCCTTTTGTGTATAAGTATTGCCGTTGAAATTCTCTCCTTTCAGAGCAAAGAAAATGTCATTTTCCTTAATCTTTCGAGTGTCTGTACTAATTGAAGGGTTTGCTAAAAAGATAGCATGTAAGTCGTGAATTTTCATAAAATCGAAGATAAAAAAAAGCCCTTTAAGAAAAGGGCTTTTTTAATTCGTTAGATAAAAATTATTTTGCTTTTTTACCTCTTACTGTTTTGTTTTTTGTTTTTGATTTAGAACCAACTCTAGACATTGCACATCTAAATCCTATATAGTCCGTAGCCATATATTGTGGTAAATATCTTCTTTGTGCTGGGTCTAACCAGTATGCTCTATCTCTCCAAGATCCACCTTTGTAAACTCTTACTTCATCATTGATCAAAGTAGTTCTGTTGTTAGATGAGTCATAACCTTTTATAAGGTTGCCTAAAGAATCTCTTTCAACTGAATGCTTAGGAGAGTTGTACATTTTTTTCTTGGAATCCTCTTCGTCTCCATCGTTGAATCTATCATAGAATCTTGAAGAACCTGGATCTCCATCTCTATATCCTCTGTTGTCACTTGATGAGAAATTAGTTCTTAAGTATGTTTCTTCTTCATCTACGGGAACCATTTTAATTTCTCCCGGTAAATTTACGGCAACTACTTTTCCGTTAGGTAATGTATCGTAGACGATTGAATCTCTTAAAATATTTACTTTACCATCTTCGCCAATGGCTGTTTTCATGTAAATATTACCTCTGTAGTAGTTAAAGTCACTTACCTCATCATCAACTATTGGTCTATATACATCCGCTACCCACTCGGCAACGTTACCGGCCATATCGTATAAACCTAAATCATTAGGCTTGTAAGACATTACTTCGGCAGTAATATCTGCTCCGTCATCGGACCAACCTGCAATTCCGCCGTAATCACCTTTTGCTTGCTTAAAGTTGGCTAATTGATCACCACGACCTACACGTTGTCCGTTTCTAGTGTAATCGCCTTCCCAAGGATATTTTTTTCTACCTCTGTAATTGTTGTATTCTCTTTGTCCAACTTGTGCTTGCGCTGCATATTCCCATTCTGTTTCAGTTGGTAATCTATATTCGGGCATAATGATACCGCTGCTTCTCTTGGCAAAAGTTGAAACGCTATCCTTTTTCTTTTTACCTTGTAATGAATCAATTTGTCCATTATATACAGATTCGGGTCTATTTAAATAGGCCTCAGTGCTAAAAGTGCCTTGTACTTCACCTGTAGCTGCTTGATATTTGGCATCTTCAGATAAGTAACCTTCTCTTTCTAGCATAACTTCGTTTACACGATCTGTTCTCCATTCGGCAAATTGTGTTGCTTGAATCCAGTTTACACCAACTACAGGGTATTCTGCATATGCAGGGTGTCTTAAGTAGTTGTTGGTCATGGTTTCATTAAAACCTAATCTATTTCTCCATACCAATGTATCTGGTAATGCACCTACGTAGATATTTGTGTATTTAGGGTTTTCTGGTGGATATACGCTTTTTAAATAGTCAAGGTATTCCAAATACATTACGTTGGTTACCTCTGTCTCGTCCATATAAAAAGACTGTACATGTTGTGAAGTCGGAGTATTGTTCCAATCATGCATAACGTCATCTTGAACCTTACCTTTGGTAAACGTTCCACCTTCAACGAATACTAATCCAGGAGCGGTTTCTTGCTCTTTAAAATCGGTATTGTATTGAAAACCACCTTCCTTGGCATTTATTTTCCAACCTGTAGCTCTAGAGGTGTTTTTAGAAGAAGATGAAGATTTTGAACAGCTACTAGCTGTTAAGCCTCCTACTATAACCGTGCACGAGAGTACAACTTTTACTAAATGTTTTTTCATAATTAGGACTTGAGTTCAATTGTCATATTAAATAGTAGTTTGGTTCCTATTTCAATATGATACTGTAATTTCTTTTAATTTGTTTGTCACTTTCGCTCAATAGAACGGTGTTTTAATAAGATTATTTTATAATTAAAAATAATTTTGAAAATCTCAAAAATAACCGTTTGTAAAATTGGGCTTACTTTAAAGGTTAAACGGTTAAATCAGTTAAATAGTATGAATATGTTTATTTCTTTTGAAATCTAAATTAACTATTTAAAACCCCTTTGAATTATGTGTATAAAGAATGCGAATAATGTTTAAAAGTAATTTCTTACAAAAAAACTTAGGCTTGATGCAAGATTAAGTGAAAATCAACGTTTACAATTGAAATAATAAGCAAATATATTTTAATGGTATATTTCATTTTTTTTATTAATTAATGATTTCATTCTGATGAGAAAAATCTCAATAGTTTTCTTTGTTTTGGTTGTCGGTAAAATATTTGCACAAGACGACCAACGTGTAATTACAACGGCGGTGCCATTTCTGACAATAGCTGCTGATGCTAGGTCTGCTGGTATGGGTGATATGGGTGTGGCAACATCTACAGATGCTTTTTCTCAACAATGGAACCCTGCTAAATTTGCATTTGCTGAGCGTAAGATGGGCATTGGTGTGAGTTATACACCATATTTGGAAAGTATTATCACGGATATTTCTTTGCTAAATGCTAGTTTTTATAACAAAATTAACGAACAAAGCGCATTTGCGGTCAGTTTGCGATATTTTACTTTAGGTGAAATTGAGTTAAGACAGTTTGCCAATGATCCAGGTACTATTGCGAAACCGAATGAATTGGCATTGGATGGGTCATACTCATTAAAGTTAAGTCCTACTTTTTCAATGGCAGTTGGTGGACGATATATAAGGTCTAATTTGAAATTACCACAGAACGGTAGTGAAGATTCACAAGCCGCAGGTTCATTTGCGGTAGATGTAGCCGGTTATTACAGGTCCAGAGAAATAGCCTATAATAATTTTGACGGTAGATGGAGAGGTGGCTTCAATCTTTCTAATATCGGTGGTAAAATTCAATATGATGAAGGTGGACAGGAAAACTTCTTGCCAAGTAAATTAAGTGTTGGTGGTGGTTTTGATTTCATTTTAGATCAAGATAATGTAATAGGTATTACTACGGAGTTTACTAAATTGCTGGTGCCAACACCTCAAGATTTCGATGGTGATGGTGATGTTGATGCGGCAGATAACGATATCTATCAAAATGAAAGTGGTTTCAGTGGAATATTTAATTCTTTTACAGATGCACCAGATGGTTTTAGTGAAGAGCTAAAGGAGTTTACTTGGGCATTAGGTGCTGAATACGTTTATCAGGATGCCTTTATGATTAGAACCGGTTACTTCAACGAGAGTGAGGAAAAAGGATCAAGAAAGTTCTTTACGTTGGGTGCAGGGTTCAAGTTTAAGGCAGCTCAAGTAGATCTTTCTTATTTGTTTTCAACGTCTCAGGTGCGTAATCCACTAGAGAACACACTACGTTTTTCTCTTACTTTTAATTTAGGGGAAGAGTATTATAATGATTAAAGTTCAAAAAGTTTAATAATAGAAAAAACCTGCTAATTTGCAGGTTTTTTTATGCGACATTCTCTCAGGTACAATTAATATATGTAGATTGAAAATAAAAAAATATGATCAACCATAAGAAGATAAGCTTTGATATCACTATATATGATTCATTTGATGAATTAAAGGCTGAAGACCAAAGTTTAATGACCGCAGCTTTACAGGCAAGACAACGGGCTTATGCACCATACTCTAGTTTTAATGTAGGTGCTTCTATTTTATTGGATAATGGGGAGATTGTTGAAGGTAACAATCAAGAAAATGCCTCTTACCCATCAGGTTTATGTGCGGAAAGGGTGGCTATATTTTATGCAGGAGCCAATTATCCTGGTGTAAAAATAAAAGCAATAGCCATTACTGCAGCATCTTTAAATCATGAAGTTAATGAGCCGGCAGCCCCATGTGGTAATTGTAGGCAGGCAATATCTGAATACGAATTTAAACAGGGCGAGCCTATTAAAATACTGATGATGGGTGAGACAGGTAGTGTCATTGAATGTAGTTCTTTGGCAGATTTATTACCGTTAGGGTTCAATAATACATTTCTCAATTAAAATGACATTATAAATATACACGTTATGAGCTTTATTTGTTAAGCTTGTAATTTCTTAATGGATTTGCTTCTTTAATTTTTATCGATTCATTTATATGTGTATTTTTGCTGTTCTTGGATACCTAGGTTGTACTGCCTCTGTTATCAATAAAGAAATTTAAACCTTTAGTTAAAATTGATGGAAAAAATCACCAAGGAAACGTATTTGAAATGGTATGAGGACATGCTGTTTTGGAGGAAATTTGAGGATAAATTGGCTGCTGTATACATTCAGCAGAAGGTAAGAGGGTTTTTGCATTTGTATAATGGGCAAGAGGCAGTTTTGGCTGGTGCACTACATGCAATGGATTTAACCAAAGACCGAATGATAACTGCGTATAGAAACCATGTTCAGCCAATTGGTATGGGTGTTGACCCTAAAAAAGTTATGGCAGAGCTATATGGTAAAGTGACCGGTACTTCAAAAGGTATGGGTGGTTCTATGCATATTTTTTCAAAAGAACATCGTTTTCATGGTGGACATGGTATCGTTGGGGGGCAAATTCCATTAGGTGCAGGTATGGCTTTTGGTGATAAGTACGCTGGAAGAGATAACGTAACCCTTTGTTATATGGGTGATGGTGCTGTAAGACAAGGTTCGTTACATGAAACTTTTAATTTAGCAATGTTATGGCAATTACCCGTTGTTTTTATTTGTGAAAATAATGGCTACGCTATGGGTACTTCAGTGGCAAGAACATCGTTCTCTACCGAAATTTGGAAATTAGGTTTAGGTTATGAAATGCCTTGTGGACCTGTTGATGGTATGAACCCGGTAACGGTTGCTCAAGAAATGAGTAAGGCGATCGAAAGAGCACGTAGTGGTGGTGGACCAACTTTTCTTGAAATGAAAACATATAGATATAGAGGTCATTCTATGTCAGATGCACAACATTACAGAACCAAAGATGAGGTTGAAGAGTATAAAAAAATAGATCCAATTACTCAGGTGTTGGATATTATTAAGGAAAATAAATATGCGACCGACGCTGAAATTAAGGATATTGACAAAAAAGTGAAATCCTTGGTTAAGGAATGTGAGAAGTTCGCGGAAGAATCAGATTATCCACCAGTAAACCAATTATATGATATGGTTTACGAACAAGAGGATTTTCCATTTGTTCAACATAAAATATAATTAAATGGCAGTAGTAGTAAATATGCCCCGTTTGAGCGATACCATGGAAGAAGGTACCGTTGCAAAGTGGTTAAAAAGCGTTGGAGATAAAATAGAGGAAGGAGATATATTAGCCGAAATTGAAACTGATAAGGCAACAATGGAATTCGAGTCCTTCAATGAAGGTACTCTTTTGCATATCGGTATTCAAGAAGGAGATACAGCTCCGGTAGATAGCCTTTTAGCAATTATTGGGGATGAAGGTGAAGATATTTCTTCCTTGGTAAGTGGAGGAGGTGAGTCCTCTGAAGAATCATCAAGTGAGGAGTCGTCATCGGATGAGGCTTCTTCAAGTGATGAAGAAACTTCAGGAGGTGCTGAAATTCCAGAAGGGGTTGAGATTGTTAAAATGCCTCGATTGAGTGATACCATGGAAGAGGGTACCGTTGCTAGCTGGTTGAAGAAAGTAGGTGATGATGTTGAAGAAGGTGATATTCTTGCTGAAATTGAAACGGATAAGGCTACAATGGAATTTGAGTCTTTCTATAATGGTAAGTTATTGTATATAGGGATACAAGAAGGTGAATCTTCACCGGTAGATGCTGTTTTGGCAATAATTGGACCTGAAGGCACAGATGTTGACGCTGTATTAAATAGTAAAACCGGTGGAAGCAAAAAAAGTGCTCCTGCTCAATATGAAAAAGAGGAAAAATCTTCAGGCACATCAGAGAAGAAAGATGAGGTTAAACCTGCATCTGACGGAGCTCGGATTTTTGCATCTCCATTAGCCAAAAAGATAGCTGCTGATAAAGGAATTGATTTGTCAACTGTTTCCGGATCAGGAGATAATGGTAGAATAATAAAGAAAGATGTGGAGAATTATACTCCAAGTACATCTGCTGCTCCAGCGGCTACTGCCGGAGCTAAAGCTGAAAATGCAATTTCATCACAACCTGTATCAATGGCATTGCCTTCAGGAGAGGAAGGAACTGAAGAGGTTAAGAATTCTAACATGCGTAAGGCTATAGCTAAAGCATTAGGTAATTCAAAATTCAACGCTCCTCACTTCTATCTTACGATTGAGGTTGATATGGATAACGCTAAGGCATCAAGGGCGCAGATCAATAGTCTACCTGATACTAAAGTGTCGTTTAATGATATGGTTTTGAAAGCCTGTGCAATGGCGCTGAAAAAGCATCCACAAGTAAACACGTCATGGAACGGAGATACTACAAAGTATCATAGGCATATACATATGGGTGTTGCTGTAGCGGTTGATGAAGGTTTGGTTGTACCAGTAGTGAAGCATGCTGATTTGCTGGGCTTAACTCAAATAGGTAGTGCTGTTAAGGATTTGGCCGGTAAAGCTAGAAATAAGAAAATTGCACCTTCTGAAATGGAAGGAAGTACATTTACGGTTTCTAATCTAGGTATGTTCGGTATTCTTGAATTTACAAGTATTATCAATCAGCCAAATTCAGCTATTTTATCCGTAGGTGCTATAGTTGAAAAGCCAGTAGTGAAAAATGGAGCAATAGTGGTAGGTAATACAATGAAGTTGACACTAGCTTGCGATCATAGAACGGTTGATGGTGCAGTTGGTGCTCAGTTTTTACAGACTTTGAAGTACTTTGTGGAAAACCCGGTTACTATGTTGGCATAGATAATTAATTTTATAAATAGAATAAGAAAAGCATCCTTTCATCGGGATGCTTTTTTTTATCTTTAGATTTTAAAAATAAGATGTTATGAGGCATATAATAATTGTATTTCTTGGTGGTCTGTTAGTAGCCTGTGGAGGTACAAAGGTGGATCAATCAACAGTTTTAAATCCCAATAATCCAAAAGGAGTCAAAGGTTCGGTTGTAAAGAACAAGGTGACAATGGCTGAGGGTTCCGTTATGAACGCTGTAGATACAACCCCAAAAGATATTGAAGCGTTGATGACTTTTTTGACTTCAGATGATTTGCAAGGAAGAGATACTGGGAGTGATGGTATAACTAAGGCAGCTGATTTTATAGAGAATATATTCTCTAGGAATAATATTCAACCTTATTTTAATTCATATAAAGACACTTTAGAAAATTACAGTAACGGTATAGCGTATAACGTAGTGGGGTTTCTGCCAGGCACAGATTCGGATTTAAAAAATGAGTATGTAATAATAGGTGCCCACTATGATCACATTGGGATAATTAGTGGAGATGATAGCGATACTATAGCTAATGGAGCAAATGATAACGCCTCTGGTACAACTGCGGTAATAGAATTCGCAAAATATTTTGCTCAAACTAAAAATAATAAACGCAGTATTATTTTTGCATTGTTTTCTGCGGAAGAAAAGGGATTGTTGGGGTCTAAACATTTGGCAGACAAATTATTGACCCAGAATTTAGATTTATACGTTATGTTGAATTTTGAAATGATAGGTGTACCTATGGTGAACAAAGACCATAGTCTCTATTTAACTGGTTATGAATTGTCAAATCTTGCGGAAGTAAGTAATAAATATGCGCAAAAGAATTTGGTAGGTTTTTTGCCAAAGGCAAAAGAGTTTAATTTATTTAGACGTTCAGATAATGCACCGTTTCATGATAAATTTAACGTTCCTTCTCAAACCTATAGTTCGTTCGACTTTACTAATTTTGGTGAATATCATAAAGTAGGAGACGAAGCCTCTTTAATGGATTACAACTTTATGTCCAATATGGTAAATGAAGTAAAGCCAATGTTGGAGGGTATTATTAATGCTCCTTTAAAAGAAGTAAAATATAACTAATGGATTATATAGTTGTAACGGGTACTAGTAGAGGAATTGGCTTTGAATTAAGTAAATTATTGGCAGATGCAGGTTATGCGGTCTTGGCACTTTCAAGAAATGACAGTCCCATAAAGAATATTGGTCATAAAAACATTACCGCATTTCCATTTGATGTTTCATCGGCAAAAGACAGAGAAAAGGTTAATGAATTTTTAAAGGCCAATAACGCAAAAGTTCTAGCTCTAATAAATAATGCTGGTAAATTGGTGAATAAACCTTTTATGGAAATTACCGAAGAAGAATTTAAATCGGTTTATGATGTCAATGTTTTTGGGGTAGCTTCAATGACAAAATTAATTGTGCCATTTATGGACATAGATGGTCATGTGCTTACTATTAGCTCTATGGGAGGTGTTCAAGGTAGTGCAAAATTCCCTGGTCTTTCTGCATATAGCTCTAGTAAAGGAGCTGTACTGACATTAACGGAATTATTGGCCGAGGAATTTAAGGAAACCGGTCCCTCGTTCAATGCGTTGGCCTTAGGTGCTGTACAAACCGAAATGTTAGAAGAGGCATTTCCAGGTTATCAAGCACCTGTAAGTGCAAAAGAAATGGCAGAGTATATAATGGATTTTGCCTTAAAAGGACAAAAAATGTACAACGGTAAAATTTTGCAAGTAAGCAGTAGTACACCATAAAATGCAGCAAACCTTAGCTAAATATCTTCCAGAACTAGCCGTTAGTCCATGTTTTGAACTAATAAAGAATAGTCAGGTGCATTTAAAAATAGTAAATGAGCGCGTTACTAGGCATGGGGATTATAGACGGGGGAAAGACGGCAAACATCAGATTACCGTTAATGCGTCCTTAAATAAATATAGGTTTTTAATAACCTTAATTCATGAAATTGCACATTTATTGGCATTTGAGAAATATGGTAGAAATATTAAACCTCATGGTGTTGAATGGAAGAAAACATTTCAGTTTTTAATGCTTCCGTTTATTCGTCCAGAGGTATTTCCATCGCAACTGTTGCCCTTATTGGCAAATCATTTTAAAAATCCAAAAGCAAGCAGTAGTACAGATGCTCGTTTGTCAATAGCTTTAAAACAGTTTGACGAACAACAATCGAATAAATCTTACGTTTACGAATTACCCATAGGATGCGTTTTTCGTATTTACAATGGTAAACTATTTAAAAAAGGAAACAAACGAACCAAGCGTTATGAGTGTATTGAAATATCATCTGGTAGAATATTTCTTTTTCAACCAAATGCTGAAGTAGAATTAATAAAAAGCTGACATGAATAAAAATTATTATGCCGTTTTAATGGCAGGCGGAGTAGGATCAAGATTTTGGCCAATTAGCACAAGTGATAATCCAAAGCAGTTCCACGATATGTTGGGTACAGGTGATACACTTATACAGAAGACATTTCAAAGACTTAATAAATTTGTGCCAACAGAAAATATACTCATTTTAACCAATGAGAGGTATAATGATTTAGTGCTAGAACAATTACCAATGGTTAAACAAGAACAAGTAGTTCTTGAACCGGCTATGAGAAATACTGCGCCATGTATACTATATGCTGCCTTAAAAATTCAGAAAATGAATGAAGATGCAGTTATGATCGTTGCGCCAAGTGATCATTGGATCGAAGATGAAGATGCATTTGCAAAAGATGTTACAGCTTGTTTTGAAAAATGTGAAACTGAAGATGTTTTGTGTACGTTAGGTATTAAACCATCCTTTCCAAATACCGGATTTGGTTATATAGAATACAATAAAGAAGATACGGCTCCGATAAAAAAGGTAAATCAGTTTAGGGAAAAACCAGACTATGAAACGGCAAAAGATTTTTTAGCTCAAGGAAATTTTTTGTGGAATGCCGGTATATTTATGTGGAGTGCAAAAACAATAGTGAATGCATTTCAGAATTTTCAGCCAAAACAATACGCTTTATTCAGAGATGGGTTAGTGTGTTATAATACGGAAGACGAGAAGAAGTTCATATCTGAAAACTACCCAAAAGCGGAGAATATTTCTATTGATTATGCAATTTTAGAAAACTCAAATGCTATTTATGTTAAAGAAGCTACTTTTGACTGGAATGATTTAGGTACTTGGGGTTCTTTGTATGATAAATTAGATAAGGAAGAAAATAATAACGCCGTTGTGAATGCAAAAGTTTTGGTGCAAGATGCAAGTGGTAATATGATCCGATCTAAGGCTGGTAAAGTTGTTGTCGTGGATGGCTTAAATGATTATATCATTGTTGATAAAGATGAAGTACTTTTGATCTATCCGAAAACAAAAGAACAGGACATTAAACAGGTTTTAAACAAGGTAAAAGATACCTTTGGTGATGAATTCGCTTAAATATGGAGAACAATCTTAATCAAGACAATATTACCCCCACTAGTAATGAAGGTGGAGGTAGTGAAGAAGTAAAAAAAGATTTTCAAGGTCTTTTAGGTAGTGTAAAAAAGTTTCTTTCTGAGTTATTGGATATTAGAACCAATACGGACCAGCAGGCAACTAAAGAAGCTATAATTGCCGATATACCTTTTAAGGGCCATACTTCTTGGATTTTGATTTGTTCAATATTTATAGCATCTATAGGATTAAACGCGAATTCTACAGCTGTTGTAATCGGTGCCATGTTAATATCTCCATTAATGGGACCTATTCTAGGAATAGGTATGTCAGTTGCAATCAACGATATTGATACTTTAAAAAGGTCGCTTAAGAATTTTGCCGTAATGGTAGTTTTGAGCGTTATTACCGCTTATTTATTTTATCGCTTTTTTCCGCTTAGAGATGAGTCTTCTGAGCTGTTGGCAAGGACCGAACCAGATATTAGAGATGTATTGATAGCCTTTTTTGGTGGTTTGGCATTGGTAATAGCCCGTGCTAAAAAGGGGACTATAGCCAGTGTTATTTTTGGGGTTGCGATTGCTACTGCATTAATGCCGCCTTTGTGTACCGTTGGTTTTGGACTGGCCATTGGTAATTGGGGTTATGCATCTGGTGCAATGTATCTCTTTATTATAAACACTATTTTTATTGCGCTAGCGACTTTCTTGGTTATTAAATTGTTGCGTTTTCCAATGGTGCGCTATGTGAATTCACAACGAAGAAAATTAATTGGAAGATTAGCCTCGTTGTTGGCGGTATTGGTCATGATACCAGCTGGATTTACGTTTTACAATGTATTTAAAAAGTCTCTTTTCAACAGGGATGCTGAAGCTTTTATAACTGAAAAAATTGAGCCTTATCAGTTTGCAGGTGAGGGTAAATTTTTAAAAGATTTTAGTGAGGTGGTTTATAATGACGAGGGGAAATCTAAAATAGAATTGTTCTTTATGGGCAATGATGGTATCCCTGATAATGTTATTGCAACATGGCGTACCCAAATGGCGGAATATAAACAATTAAGTGAGACTGAGCTTGCTGTGGTGCAGGGTTCAAGGAGTGAAGAAGCTACTCAGTTAAAATATGTAAACGAGTTATATGAATCTCAGAAAAGTATTTTAACCAGCAAGGATGAGAAAATACAGCTTTTAGAAAATGAGCTCATGCGTTTAAATCAAATTTCATCTAATCAAATTCCTTTTAATGAAATAAGTCTTGAGGCAAAAACCAATTATGAGAATTTAGATCGTATAGGGTATGCTTATTTGATTTCAACAGATTTTACTAAGACTGATAGTATACCATTGTTTGAGGTAACTTGGAAAAAAGAAGCCAAAAGGGCAGAAACGGTTAAAGACATGAACAAGCTTCAAGAATGGTTAAGACTACGTTTAAATAATAAGAGGATTCAAATAAAGGAAATGCCTAAAGATTAATTTTGCTCTTGAATATACATTTGGCGTACTTTCTTGAAGAGATCGGATGAATACACAAAATTGGTAACAGCTTCGTTATCGGTTTTAAAGATTTCGTTTTTGGTGCCTTCCCATTCCAAAAGCCCATCTTTTAAGAAAATAATTTTCTCGCCAATTTGCATCACTGAGTTCATGTCATGAGTGTTAATGACCGTGGTGATATTATATTCTTCAGTAATTTCTTTGATCAAGTTGTCTATAAGAATTGCCGTCTTGGGGTCTAACCCAGAGTTGGGTTCATCGCAAAAAAGATATTTTGGATTCATGACAATAGCACGAGCAATGGCAACACGTTTTTGCATACCTCCAGATATCTCAGAGGGAAATTTATGGTGGGCATCAACAAGGTTTACCCTTTTTAAAACAGTGTCTACACGTTCTTGCATTTCAGCTTTTGATTGTTTGGTGAACATTTCTAGTGGAAACATTACGTTGCCTTCAACCGTCATGCTATCAAATAGGGCGCTTCCTTGAAATACCATGCCCATTTCTTGTCGTAAATCTCGCTTTTCGTCGTCAGAATGCTCGGAATACAACTTGCCGTCATATGCTATACCACCCTTTTCAGGTTCAAATAGTCCCAATAGGCATTTTAGAAAAACAGTTTTACCGGATCCACTTTGACCAATGATCAAATTAGTTTTTCCTTTTTCAAAGGTGGTGGAAATCCCTTTTAGGATATGAGCTTCGCCAAAAGATTTATGTATGTCTCGTACGTCTATCATTATCCTAGTAAAAGTTGGGTTAAAATATAATTAAGTATAATTATAACAACACTCGTCCACACGAACGAGGTTGTACTTGCTTTACCTACCTCCAATGCACCACCCTTCATGTAAAACCCATGAAATGAAGGTACTGTTGCAATTACAAAAGCAAAAATTAAAGTTTTTACAAATGCATAAGCAATATGAAAAGGAACAAAATCAGATTGTAAACCTGTAATGAAATCCTCACTAGTAAGAAATCCGCCAAAAACACCGGCCATCCATCCTCCAAAAATTCCTACATACATAGAAATAGCAATCGCAAAGGGGTAGAACAACATGGCTATAATTTTAGGAAATACCAAGTAGTTCAATGAGTTAACACCCATAACCTCCAAAGCATCTATTTGTTCTGTAACCCGCATAGTACCTATGCTAGAGGTAATGTAAGATCCTACCTTACCGGCCATAATTATAGATACAAAAGTTGGGGCAAATTCTAATATTACCGATTGTCTGGTGGCAAAACCAATTAAATTTCTGGGTATTAACGGGTTTGTTAAGTTAAGTGCTGTTTGTATGGCAACAACGGCACCTATAAAAAAGGAGATAAATATGATAATACCCAATGAACTAAAGATAAGTTCATCTATTTCTTTAAATATAAGGGACTTCATTATTCTCCATTTTGTAGGTTTTTTAAAAACCTCACGGATCATAATGGCATAGCTTCCTACAGATGCTAAATAGTTCATTTATTAAAAATAAAAATCTTACTGTAAAAATAACAATAATGCACCTGATTTAACCTGCGATTAATCTTTAAAGGTGTAAATTATTTACTTTTGCGCTTCAATCTTATACGTATGAAAATGAAAAGATATTTTATTGCTTCGTTGTTTATTGGAACATTGTTGGCAGCCAGTGGTTTAACTGCCCAAAAGAAAAATAAGAACAATGTAAGTGATGAATTGCTGAGGTCAAAACCTAAATTGGTCGTTGGTATCGTAGTTGACCAAATGAGATATGATTATTTAACCCGTTTTTATGATCAATATGGACAAGACGGATTTAAAAGATTGGTTGAACAGGGTTTTAACTGTAAAAACAATCATTTTAATTATGCGCCAACCAGTACTGGACCGGGGCATACTTCAGTGTATACAGGTACAACTCCTTCTGTACACGGTATAATTGGCAATAACTGGTATGATAAGCAATTAGATGCAAGTGTATATTGTGCTAGTGATGATACTTATGTTTCTGTAGGTACTACTTCAGATGCGGGTAAAATGTCTCCACATAGAATGTCAGTAACAACTATTACGGATGAGCTTAGATTGCATACACAAATGCAAGGAAAGACCATAGCAATTGCCTTGAAGGATAGAGGTGCCGTATTACCTGGCGGACATACTGCTAATGCGGCATATTGGTTTCATGGCGGTGATGAAGGTAAGTGGGTTACGAGCTCGTATTATATGAGTCAATTACCAAAATGGGTGAACGATTTTAATACCTCTGGTACCGCTCAATCGTATAAAAGAGAATGGAATACTCTTAGAGATATTAAAGGATACAGAGAAAGCGGAATTGATAATAATCTTTTTGAAGGAAAATTTGAAGGTGAAACCTCTACTTCTTTCCCTCACAAACCTGTTGAGCTTTTAGATAAAACCAAAAAATTTGATATAATAAAAGCAACCCCGTTTGGTAATTCTTTGACCGCAGATTTTGCAATAGAAGCACTGCAACAGGAAAACTTGGGTAAAGACAATATTACCGATTTTTTGGCAGTAAGCTTTTCAAGTACAGACTATGTGGGGCATATGTTTGGGGTTAATTCTAAGGAAATTGAAGATACTTATTTAAGGTTAGATGAAGATTTAGCTAGGCTGTTCAAAGCATTGGACAAAAATGTAGGTGAAGGAGAATATACTTTGTTTCTTACGGCAGATCATGGAGCTGTTGAAGTGCCTACCTATTTAAAAAGCGAAAAAATACCATCTGGTTATGTTGATACGGCTGCAAATAAAAAGAGATTGAAAGAGTTTTTACAATATAAATATGGTACGGAAGATATTATTAAAAATTACTCTAATGATCAAATATTCTTAGATCATAAAATTGTAAAAAACTTAGATTTGAGTTTGGCAGAAGTGCAAATCGAAATAGCACAAGAGGTTTTGGAATATGATGCAATTGATAGGGTGTATACCGCAAATCAAATGTGGAGTAATGATTATACATCTGGTATACCTTATATTTTACAAAATGGATATAATCAAAAAAGATCTGGTGATGTATTGATCGTTTTAAAGCCAGGGTATATTTCCTATAGCACTACAGGGTCTACTCATGGGTCTCCTCAAATATATGACACACATGCCCCATTATTATTTTATGGAAAAGGTATACAGCCAGGTTCAACCGTAAATAGAACTGAAATACCGGATATTGCACCAACTATATCGGCGCTATTGGGTATTTCTTTTCCGAACGGTACTACAGGTAAACCTATAACCGAGGTATTAAAATAATATGGATGACAGGCCTATAGGTATTTTTGATTCGGGTATTGGTGGTACGTCCATATGGGGTGAAATTCAAGAATTAATGCCATATGAAAATTGTATTTACTTGGCTGATAGTAAATATGCTCCTTATGGAGAAAAATCTCAGGAACGTATTCTAGAGCTGAGCATTAAGAATGCTGAATATTTATTGAATCAAAATTGTAAATTAATTGTCGTTGCCTGTAATACGGCAACGACTAATGCAATTAGCTATTTAAGGTCCAATTATAACCTACCTTTTATTGGTATAGAGCCTGCTATAAAACCAGCGGCTATCAATACCAAATCCAAAATTATCGGAATCTTGGCAACAAAGGGTACATTGTCCAGTAGTTTGTTTCATAGCACCACCAAAAATCACGCTGCAGGAATTACCGTTCTAGAACAACGTGGTACCGGTCTAGTGGAAATGATAGAGAATGGTCAGTTAAGAAGTAAAGAACTTTATCGACTCTTAGAAAGTTATATAAAGCCTATGCTTGATCAAGGTATGGATTATCTTGTTTTAGGTTGCACCCATTACCCATATCTTATTCCACTTTTGAAAAAAATGTTGCCAGAGCATGTCACAATTATAGATTCTGGAGAAGCTGTGGCCAGACAGACCAAAATCGTATTGGAAAAGAACGGTTTGTTGTCGAATGCCACTAAATTGGGTTCCCACCAATTTTATACTAATGGAGATGAAACAGTACTGTCATCAATAATAGAAAGTACAACAGTTAAATACACTGTTCAATCTAAAGATTTTTAAGTACGTTGTCTTTTTTTACATATGTCAAATAGGTAAAAGAAAGTTTGTGTTTTTCGTCAGCCGGATGAAACTCTTGTGTGGTTAGCATCCAATAGTTTTCATCAATTTCAGGGAAATACGTATCTGCATCTTCAAAAACACCATGTACACGTGTAAGCTCTATCTTGTCTGATTTCTTTTCGCCTTGTTTATAAATTTCACCACCGCCAATAATGAAGGCAATTTCATTTTTTACGAGGTCAATAGCTTCATCCAAGGAATGGACTACTATACATTCATCATAATCAGTAGTGTAATTTTTATCTCTTGTGATGATTATATGGGTTCTGTTTGGTAGTGGTTTAGGAAAACTTTCAAACGTTTTTCTTCCCATAATAATTTTATGTCCGGTGGTTAGTTTTTTAAAACGTTTAAAGTCATCTGGTAGATGCCAAAGCAGATCGTTGTCTTTGCCCAAGGCATTATTTTCCGCTGCTGCGGCAATCATTATAAGTGTTTTCAAAGCAGTTTTTTTTTAGGTTCAATTTCTAAGGCTTCAGGTAATGGCAATTCTTCTTCAACTTCTTTTTGTAATTTAGAAATTCGCTGTTTTTGTTTTTCCACTAATTTTTCGCGCTGCGATCGTTCCCAGTCCTGGCCCATGAACTTATTGGTGATAAAGACATTGAAAACATGCAAAACAAATAGAAAGCCCCAAAAGGTAATTGCCCAAACAAACCAATTGTACTCTTGCCCGTATTTTAAGATTTTATTGATCAGTACCAAAAAGACACTGCCTACAAGAAAGATTACAAAATGAGTATAGAGTCGTTTTTTTTGTCGTACTCTTTTTTGAGCATTCTCTAACAATTCATGTTGCTCTATGTCTAATTTGGATGTGTTTTTATTCTTGGAAAACATACTCTTGCTATCTTTGATATAAAGATACACGAATTGTATTATACGCTATAACCTATGGATAAATTTAGAAAAGAATTCCCTGTGCTAAGAAAAGGAATTTACGCAAATACCGCTGTGTACGGCCCGTTGTATGATTCGTTATTGGATTGGCGTCAAGAGCATGATTTAGATTTTTTACTTTCCGGTAGTGATATGCGAGGAGAGGCGCTAAAGGTAATATCGAACACGCGTTCTGCGGTAGGTACGTTTTTTAATTGCAAAAGAGAAAACGTAGCATTGGTCAATAATTTTTCTTCTGGACTAAATGTTCTTTTAGAAGGTTTAGATGTTAAAAAGAAAATATTACTTGTAGAAGATGATTACCCTTCATTGAACTGGAGTTTTGAAAAAAGAGGGTATGATATTGAGTATGTAAAACTTTCCGAACATGTAGAAGAGGAGATTCAGGAAAAAATAGAAAACAACAAGATAGATGTCTTGGCCTTGAGCCTTGTACAATGGTTAGATGGGTTTTCAATTGACCTCGAGTTTCTGAAAAAAATAAAAATACTGTATCCTCGTGTACTTATTATAGCAGATGGAACCCAGTTCTGTGGTAGTACCAATTTTGATTTTAACAACTCTGGTATAGATGTGTTGGGGGCTAGCGCATACAAATGGTTATTGGCAGGCTATGGTAATGGATTTATGCTTTTTTCTGATCAAGTTAAAAATGAATTTGATTTGAATACTATTGGATTTAATGCTGCTGATGGAAATTTTGATAAGAAGAATTCAATTCGGTTTGCAAAACAGTTTGAACCTGGCCACCTTTCATCCATGAATTTTGGAAGTTTAAAATTCTCCATTGATTTTTTTGGAAGAATTGGTATGGAAAGGATAGCGGAGCATAACGGTAATTTGTCGTTAATGGCGAAAACCGAATTTAAAAAATTAGGGCTTTTGACTGATAGGGTTGTAAACAGAAAAAGCCATAGTACTATATTTAATATTAAAGCCAATGATGCGATGTATCAAAAATTATTGGAGAACGATGTCTTTTGCGCTCAGCGAGGTGATGGTGTTAGGTTAAGTTTTCATTTTTATAATACTGAATCGGAAATAGATGCCATTGTAAAAATCTTGAAAACAGGCAGATAGCTTTCGTGATTAAGTAATTTTGTAGGATAAAATTTCATTGTCCTTCTATAAAGGATTTAAATTTTGAGAATTTGATAAAAATGTCTTATCCATTGTAAATGAGTGTTTTAATATGCTAATTTTGCCTAAAATATTAAATTCTGTATCATGGCAATTGCAAAGAAGTATTTAAAAACTAAGCCAGTATGTAAGGTTACTTTTACGGTATCTCCAGAAGATGCAAAAAAGGTGGCTGTAGTAGGTGATTTCAATAATTGGAATGCAAAAAAGAGTGAATTAAAGAAACAAAAGAATGGTTCTTTTAAAGGGACTTTTGATTTACCTAAAGAGAACTCTTTTGAATTTAAGTACCTTGTTGATGGCGAGTACATAAACGATGCGCAGGCAGATCGTTACCAATGGAATGATTATGCTGGTTCTGAAAATGCAGTTTTAGAGTTGTAGAATAATAGCGAGTGTACAATATAAGAGCCCTTCAATTTTTGAAGGGCTCTATTGTTTTTATATTTAGATAAATGCTAAGCTATTTTAAATACACAATTTTTGTAGCTATGTGTTTTGGATTGGAAAGCTGTGGTTAACTGTAATCCAGATTCTTTGGCTAGCCAGTCAATAATTTGGTCATCATATTTTTGGGAAATTTCTGTGTGTATGGTTTCCCATTGTTTAAAATGAACTGTATGATCTAAAGATTCAATTCTCACGGTTTGCTCAGTTTTAGACACCAAAAAGCTTTTTGCGGTTCCGGTTTCGGGGTCGTAAACTTCCCAATGTAAAAACTGTTCTAAATCAAAATTGCCTTCGAGCTCACTATTGATTCTTGCTAGTATATTTTTATTGAATGCAGCTGTAATTCCTTCTTGGTCATTGTAGGCATCTAAAATGGTCTGTGGATTCTTTTTTTGGTCAAAACCCATTAAAAGTAAATCGTTAGGCTGCATGAGTTGCTGAATTTTTTCCATAAACCCAACGGCTTGGTCATGCATAAGATTGCCAATATTTGAGCCGAGAAATAGAATGACCTTTCTGTTTTTTCTAGTATTTATCTCTTTCAGTGCTTCAAAATAAGTTCCTTGAAAAGGCTGTACGTTAACTTCTGGCAATTCTATTTTGCAGGAGTCATGTAGTTGATTTAAGGCGTTGTTGCTTATATCTATAGGCACGTAGGTAAAATCTATTTTTTTATCACTGAATTCTTTTAAAAGAATTTTTGTTTTTTTACCATCACCAGCCCCTAACTCTATTAGGTCAAAGGTGCCAGAACCGGAAAATAGTGCTGTAATTTCGTGTTTGTTTTGTTCAAGAATCTCATATTCGCAATTGGTCAAGTAATAGGTTGGCATTGCCATGATATCCTGAAAAAGCTTATCTCCTTTTTTGTCATAAATATATTTTGACGATAGGTGTTTAGGGTAATCGATTAAACCGGAATACACCTCTTTTTCGAATTCAGTTGTAACGGTTGGTGCTATGTTAGTGTCTTGCATAATTAGTATGTCGTAATTATTTGGCTAACCTTATACCGGTGAACTGCCATTTTAAATCTGTTTGAAAAAAATTGCGATATGTATGTCTTGCGTGTTTATTGGGTGTAGCTACAGAACTACCTCTAAGCACTTTTTGGTTTACCATGAATTTGCCGTTGTATTCGCCCAAAGCACCGTCTACTTTTTTGTAATTAGGGTAGGGTAGGTATGCACTTTCTGTCCATTCCCAGCGTTGTCCCCATTTGAACAAATGTTGTGCGGCTTCCCATTCAAATTCAGTGGGTACTCTGCAGTCTTTAAATTGGGCATATGCAAATGCCTCAAAGTAGGAAATATGTGTAACGGGAGCGTTTAAGTCAATTTCGGTTAGTCCGTTAAGACTATAATAGTGCCATTTTCCATCAATTTCATGCCAATATAAGGGTGAGTTTACATTGTTTTGTTGCACCCAGTCCCAACCGGCTGCATGCCACAGGTCAAAACGTTTATAGCCATCTTCTTTTATAAAATCAATATATTCTGCATTGGTAACTAGTCTGTTAGAGATTTGATAGTCATGTAGGTATACTTTATGTCTTCCTAATTCATTATCAAAACAAAAATCTGTGGAATTATGACCTATTTCATAAATACCTTCTTTCATATGAAGCCAACGTTGTTCATCTTTATCAGCAGTGTATTCTATAAATGAGTCTGAATATTTAGGTAATAAAGGATTGTTTCCTAAAATGTATTTTATATCTGTAAGTAATAATTCTTGATGCTGTTTTTCATGATGAATTCCAATTTCAAGAACTTCTAACAATGTTCCGTTTGTGTCAGATTCTAGCAATTTTATCATTGCCTTGGTAACATAATCTCTATATTCATACACCTTTTTAACGGAAGGTCTAGATAAATTACCACGATCGGCACGTACAACGCGTTTGCCTACGGTTTCGTAATAACTATTGAACACGAACGAAAAATCTTCATCGAATATTTGATACGAAGAATCGTAAGATTTTAGTATAAATTCTTCAAAAAACCAAGTGGTGTGACCTAGGTGCCATTTTGGGGGAGAAACGTCAATTATGGGTTGTACCACATAATCTTCAATTTCTAGGGGCTTACAAATAGCCTCGGTGTGCTCTCTAGTTTCAATAAAGAAATCTAAGAACGTATCAGTGCTGACCATGAAAACAATTTTATTGTAAGTTAAATAAAATTGCTCAATGGGTTTTGACCTTATAAATTAAGAAATTGATACTAAACAGCTACTATCCCTTTTATATGGGGATGCGGGTTATAGTCTTCTAGTGAAAAATCTTCGAATTTAAAATCGAAAATATCTTTAACATCAGGATTTATTTTCATTTTCGGTAATGGTCTAGGGTCTCTGCTGAGTTGTAGTTCAACCTGCTCCATATGATTATTGTAGATATGGGCATCACCAAAAGTGTGTATAAAATCGCCCGCTTCGTATCCACAAACCTGTGCCATCATCATGGTGAACAAAGCGTAGGAAGCAATGTTAAAAGGTACACCCAAGAATATATCTGCACTACGTTGGTATAATTGACATGAAAGTTTGCCATCTGCAACGTAAAACTGAAAGAAGGCATGGCATGGTGGTAATGCTGCTTTACCGTTAGCTACATTTTCAGAAAAAGATTTAGAAGTATCTGGCAGTACGCTTGGGTTCCATGCAGAAACTAACATTCTTCTACTATTGGGGTTTGTTTTTAAGGAATGTACAACCTCTTTGATCTGATCAATTTCATCATTGTTCCAATTGCGCCATTGATGACCGTATACAGGTCCAAGATCACCGTTTTCATCTGCCCATTCGTTCCAAATACGAACGCCGTTTTCTTGTAAATATTTAATATTGGTATCACCTTTTAAAAACCACAATAGTTCATGTACAATTGATTTTAAATGCAGTTTTTTGGTAGTTACCATTGGGAAGCCTTCGCTGAGGTCAAAACGCATTTGATATCCAAAAACACTTTTAGTTCCGGTTCCTGTACGGTCACCTTTTTGGTTTCCTTCTTTAAGAACATGTTTTAAAAGGTCGTGATACTGTTTCATAGCAATAGAATTAAATATAACGCCGAATATATTTATGGGCGGAATACAAAAATACTATTTAGATGAATTTTTGAAGTGAGAATAAAGTACGGGTTATAAAATCTTATTAACTAAAATTATTATGGCAAGATCGCTTATCCTAAAATCATACCCGCAATTGTTGCAGAAAGTAAAGAAGCCAATGACCCGCCCAAAACAGCTTTCATTCCAAATTCAGATAAAGTCTTTCTTTGCCCTGGTGCTAAGGATCCAATACCACCGATTTGAATACCTATTGATGCAAAATTTGCAAAACCACATAACATATACGTAGCCATTATTACAGACTTGTTATACGTTAAATTGGCACCTGTGGTAATATCTTTTAATTCTGCTAATTGAATGTAGCCTACAAATTCGCTCGCTACTAGCTTTATGCCCAGTAACTGCCCCATTAGCATAATATCCTCATTGGCAACACCTATGAGCCACATTAAAGGAGCGAAAATAGTACCAAGTATAGCTTCTAGTGAAAACTTTGAATATGAGGTGTTATTAGCAATCCAACCATTAAGATGGGTCAAGTCCCCAGTCCATTCCAATATACCGTTGACCATGGCGATAATAGCAACAAATACCAAAAGCATGGCGCCTACATTGACAGCAAGTTTTAAGCCTTCTGTTGTGCCGTTTGCAATAGCGTCAAGAACATTGGCACCAATTTTTTCTGAAGAAACGTGTACATCACTGTTAACTTCTTCGGTTTGCGGATATAACATTTTGGAGATGACAATAGCGCCAGGAGCTGCCATAACGGATGCTGCCAACAAATGTTTGGCAAAAACTAATTGTAATATTTCGTCTTCGCCACCTAAAAAACCTATATATGCTGCCAATACTGCACCGGCAACTGTAGCCATGCCACCGATCATAACCAGTAGAATTTCTGAACGTGTCATCTTTTCTAAATAGGCCTTTATTAGAAGTGGGGCTTCGGTTTGACCAAGAAAAATATTTCCTGCGACCGAAAGACTTTCCGGTCCAGATATGCCCAATGTTTTTGAAAGTGCCCAAGCAAGCCACTTTACCACTTTTTGTATAAGTCCTAAGTAGAACAATAGCGATGTTAATGCAGAGAAAAATATAATTGTTGGTAATACTTGAAAAGCAAAAATATATCCAAAAGTACCAGTGTCTACTACAAGCCCCTCAAAAAGAAACTTGCTGCCGGCACGTGTGAATTCTAAAATACTTACGAAAATTTTACCTATTTGTTCAAAAACTAACTGTACAAAAGGCACTTTTAAAACTCCAATAGCAATGACCAATTGTAATACCAGACCAATACCTACCGTTTTCCAATTAATTGCCTTTCTGTTTGAACTGAATAAAAAAGCTAATAGTAAAAGAACCAGCATACCTAAAATGCCTCTTCCCAGACTGTTGAGGCTAAATCCTTCGTTGATTTCCATGTCCATTACATTGTTAGCGGAAACGTCTTCAACCAAAGTAGTATCGGTTGCGTTTTCTACTGGTATGGTTACGTCTACGTCTTGAGCAAATGTAATTGTGGTAAGAATTAGTGCAAAAAATAGCAGCCATTTGCCCTTTTTCATAAACTATAATTTAATGTTTAATTGCGTTTAGAGATTTCATCTCTCAGTTTTGCCGCTTTTTCGTAGTCTTCGTTGGTGACCGCCTTTTTTAATTCAGCCTCAAGTTCTTCAATGGTTAGTTCAGTGTAGCCATCGGTAGCACCAGAATCTATCTCAACCGTTTCACCTTCCTGTAGTATTTCATCTACCATAATGCTGTCGTCACTTTCTTTCTGGTCTTTCTCTTTAGAGGAAAACTTCAAGAATATACCTGCCTTGTCCAAAATGGTTTTATAGGTGAAAATCGGGGCGTTAAAGCGTAGTGCCAAGGCAATGGCATCACTGGTTCTTGCATCAATAATTTCTTCTATACCATCTCTTTCGCAAATTATGCTAGAATAGAATACCCCATCTACCAATTTATGGATAATGACTTGTTTGATTACAATATCAAACCTATCTGAAAAGTTTTTAAACAAGTCGTGTGTAAGCGGTCTTGGGGGTTTTATTTCTTTCTCTAGGGCTATGGCTATAGACTGTGCTTCAAAAGCACCAATAACAATTGGTAACTTTCTGTCACCCTCAACCTCGTTCAAAATAAGTGCGTATGCACCATTTTGGGTTTGACTGTAAGAGATTCCTTTTATTTTTAATCGTACTAGACTCATAGATTTTAAACTAAAAAAGGCTGTTCGAATACTTGGGCTCCAATTATCCGAACAGCCCTTTAAGGGGCACAAAATAACAAAAATTTAGCCGTTTTGTGCTTTAAAATCCTTTAATTTTTCAATCAATTGAGGAACTACTTCAAAGGCATCTCCAACAATTCCATAATCTGCAGCTTTAAAGAAAGGAGCTTCAGGGTCGTTGTTGATGACAACTTTGGTTTTAGAGGCACTTACACCGGCTAAATGTTGAATGGCTCCAGATATACCAATGGCAATGTACAAGTTACTGGCAACCGGCTTTCCTGTTTGTCCAACGTGTTCACCATGAGGTCTCCAGCCAAGATCTGAAACAGGTTTGGAGCAAGCTGTAGCGGCACCTAGTACATCTGCCAATTCTTCTATCATTCCCCAGTTTTCCGGTCCTTTAAGACCTCTACCTGCAGAAACTACGATATCGGCATCGGCAATGGTTGCTTTACCAACAACCTTATCTACTTCAATGGATTTTGTGTCATTGGTAATGCCATCGGTAGCGGCGCTAAATTCTTCGACCGAAACATCTGTACTGTTTTCGTGAGCGCCAAACGCATTATTTGATACACCAACAATTTTAATATCGGTATCTATTTGTGTGTGTGCAAAGCCTTTATTACTGAAAGCTGTTCTTTTGACCATAAATGGTGAAGTGCTTTCTGGAGCTTGAACTACATTAGGTGCGTAGCCTGCAGATAATTTAGCGGACAATAGTGGCGCTAAATACTTGGTATCTGTGCTAGAACTTAAGATGACCACTTTGGCATCTGTACTTTTTACGGCTTCGGCTATGGTTGTTGCGTAAGCGCCTGCGTTAAATGTTGCAAGTGCCTCGTCTTTCACGTTCAACACCTTGGAAACCCCGTAGTTTCCTAAACTATCGTTTTCTTCGCTGTTGAATGATATTGCCGTGACGGTAGTGCCCATCATTTTGGCAACTTCAGCGGCGTAAGAAGCTACTTCGAACGCATTCTTCTTAAATTTTCCTTTTTCTGATTCTGTATATACTAAAACTGACATCTTTTCTTTTGTTTTTAATGTTTACCTAATAAAAAGGTGATTAAATGACTTTTGCTTCATTGTGCAATAAATCAACCAATTGATCTACACTATCGGCTAGTTTAACTTGACCTTTAGGAGCTGGTTTGTCGAATTTTTTATCCTCGGTTGCTTTAAGAGCATCAACAGGCTCAACCACGGTAAGGCTCTTTTTTCTTGCCATCATGATACCTCTCATATTAGGTATACGAAGATCACTTTCCTCTACAAGTCCTTTTTGGCCACCAACTACTAATGGTAAACTACTTGTCAATTTTTCTTTTCCACCATCAATTTCCCTAACTGCGGTAACATTGTCACCATCAATTTCAAGGCTAATACAAGAGTTGATGAAATTCATGTTCGTTAACGATGCCAAAATCCCAGGCACCATTCCGCCATTGTAATCAATAGATTCTCTACCGCCGATTACTAGATCGTAACCACCGTTCTTAACCACTTCGGCTAATTGTTGGGCTACCGAGAAACCATCTGTAGGTTCGGTATTTATTCTAAAAGCTTCATCTGCTCCAATAGCCAGTGCTTTACGCATTGTAGGTTCAACACTTGGTCCTCCAACAGTTGCAATATGTACTGATGCACCTTGTTTTTCTTTGAACCACATAGCTCTGGTCAGTCCAAATTCATCATTTGGGTTAATTACGAACTGTACACCATTGGTGTCAAATTTAGTATCGCCATCCGTAAAATTAATTTTGGACGTCGTATCTGGAACATTACTTATACAAACTAATATCTTCATGAGTAAAAACTTTATATCTAATGGTGACGAAGATAGCTAATAAAATCCAAATTTACTATGCATGCATAGTAAATTTTATAACTTTTTTTAAATCTGGCATTCTATTTTTTGATATTATATTTCCTATTTTTGCTTGCTTTCTAGCATTTAACAAAGAATAATTTTACCATACATGAAAACACTACAATTTAGGCAAGCAATAGCCGAGGCCATGTCCGAAGAAATGAGGAGGGATGAATCTATCTATTTGATGGGTGAAGAAGTAGCGGAATATAATGGCGCATACAAGGCTTCTAAAGGAATGTTGGATGAATTTGGCCCAAAAAGGGTAATTGATACTCCAATCTCCGAGCTTGGTTTTGCTGGTATAGGGGTTGGTTCCACCATGACGGGGAACAGACCTATTATAGAATTCATGACCTTCAATTTTGCTTTGGTAGGTATTGATCAAATAATCAACAATGCTGCCAAGATCAGACAAATGTCCGGTGGTCAGTTTCCTTGCCCTATTGTATTTAGAGGGCCAACTGCATCTGCAGGTCAATTAGCGGCAACGCATTCACAAGCGTTTGAAAGTTGGTATGCTAATTGTCCAGGGCTTAAAGTGGTTGTACCATCTAACCCTGCCGATGCAAAAGGATTATTAAAAGCTGCCATTAGAGATGATGATCCGGTTATTTTTATGGAGTCTGAGCAAATGTATGGTGATAAAGGTGAAGTTCCAGAAGGTGATTATACCATTCCATTAGGTGTTGCGGATATTCGTAGAGAAGGTAAAGATGTTACCATAGTTTCTTTTGGTAAGATCATTAAAGAGGCGGATAAGGCTGCCGATGAATTGGAGAAGGATGGCATTAGCTGTGAAATAATAGATTTACGTACTGTAAAGCCATTGGATTACGAAGCTATTTTAAAATCAGTAAAGAAGACCAATAGATTGGTCATCTTAGAGGAGGCTTGGCCGTTTGGTAACGTAGCAACAGAGGTAACTTATCACGTTCAGGCGCATGCATTTGATTATTTAGATGCTCCTATTGTAAAAATAAACACGGCAGATACACCTGCACCTTATTCTCCGGTATTATTGGAGGAGTGGTTGCCTAATCACAAAGATGTGGTAAACGCTGTTAAAAAAGTTTTATACAAATAAGATATAAATATTGTAAAGTACCTTAGCTTCTCCGACCAAGTCTGGAGAAGCTTTTTTTATTGGTATGCTATTTGCCACAAAACAATATTATTGAACTACGTATTTTAATGAGAGGGATATTTTTTATAATCTTAAGTCTAAGCTTTTTTATACTGCAGGGGCAAACCAAAATTGGTGGCATGGTTGTAGACGAGCAAGGTGAACCTGTATCCTTTGCCAATGTATTCTTTAAAAATTCCACAGAAGGTACCATTACCAATGATAATGGTAGGTTCTATTTGGAATCTGAAAATGATTATAATACGGTAATTATATCTTTTATCGGTTACACCGAGTATGAGCTTGAATTAAAAAACAAAGTCTCTTATGACCTGAAAATCATTATGGTCGAAGCTGCTGAGCAGTTAAATGAGGTGGTGCTAATATCGGGTAAGCAATCTAAAAAGAATAATCCGGCAGTCGATATCCTTAGAAAAATCTGGGCAAAAAAACGTCAGAATGGGGTTCGCCAATTTGATCAATATGCTTTTGATAAGTATGAAAAGGTAGAATTTGATTTAAATACCATTGACAGCGCCCTAATTAAAAGTAAAGTGTTTAAGGGTCTTGAATTTGTTTTTCAAGATTTGGATACCTCACGTATTACGGGTAAAACCTATTTACCAATTTTCTTGAACGAGACTTTTTCTAAAGTCTATGGCGATAATAAGATCAAGGAAGAGAAAGAAGATGTTCTAGGGAATAAAAACTCAGGTTTTGAGAATAATCAAGCAATAATAGCTTTTGTAAAGGATTTGTATCAAGAATACGATGTCTATAACAACTACCTTAAATTTTTCGATAAAAGTTTTACGAGTCCTTTGTCCAAAACTGGGGTAGATGTCTATAACTATGCGCTAAGGGACAGTGCGTTTATTGATAACAAATGGTGTTATAATATTGTATACTATCCTCGCCGTAAAAATGAATTGACCTTTAAGGGAGATTTCTGGGTAAATGATTCTACTTGGGCAATTAAGAACATCAATTTACAGGTAACCAAAAGTGCCAACATTAACTGGGTAAAAGAAATTTACATTGAACAAGATTTCGATGTGGTCAACGATTCTGTATTTCTTTTAAAAAGAGATTATATGTTGAGCGACTTTAGTTTCAATAAAAAGGAGGAGTCTAAAGGACTTTATGGCAAAAGAACTACGGTGTATGATAATTACGAATTCAATAAGCCAAAGCCAAAGGAAGCTTATAGAAAAGATCGTAACCCTTTAGATGTTACCCAAATTATCAAGGATGATGAGTTTTGGCAAAAAAATAGATTGGAAAGCTTAAATAAAGACGAACAGGGAATTTATAAATTGCTTGACACCTTGAAGACGGTGCCAAAATTCAAGACTTATTATAATCTGGTCAGCATACTGGGGTCTGGTTATGTTGAGGTCGATAAATGGAATTTGGACCTGGGTTCGGTATATGATTTTTTTGGGTACAATAATGCCGAAGGTGCTAGGGTTAGACTTGGTGCTAGAACGTATTTTGGCCAAAATGACCTATGGCGTATAGAAGGGTATACGGCATATGGGTTTAAGGATCACAAGTTCAAACATGGCTTGGCGGGTAAAATGCTCATCGATAAAAACAGTAGACTGATCATTTCTGGGGGGAATAGAAGGGATATAGAGCAACTTGGGGTTAGTTTGACCGCTACTAATGATGTTTTAGGGCGTAGCATAGCATCATCATCTTTATTGACAGTAGGTGCTAATAACAGGTTGACGAATATCAACCTAAGTGCATTGAATTTTGAAATAGAGCCGTTAACCAATTTAAAACTCTCTGTAGGTGGTACCTTTAGAACCTTGAGTTCTGCTTTGCCCGGTGATTTTAGTTTAGATTATGCAGATCCTGAATCTCCAACAGGTGTTTCGTCAGAAATACGACAGTTTGATTTTAATGCTCTTTTATTATATACCCCGGGTAAGAAAACCATTGGCTTTGGAGTTGAGCGTAGAGATGTCAATGATACCTATAGCACTATTTTACTGAATTATACCAAGGGAACCAAAGGCGTTCTTGATAGTGATTTTGATTACAGTAAGTTACAGTTTTCATATAGTCAACCTTGGCAATTGGGCGGATTTGGTAGATTGCTAAGTACGGTAGAGTTGGGTAAAACCTTTGGTGAGGTGCCTTTGGGCTTGTTGAGTGTGGTGCCGGGCAACCAAACTTTTTTCTCTAATTATGGAACATTTCCAAATTTAGATTTCTATGAATTTGTGACAGATACCTATGCTGCAGTACATTTGCAACATAATTTTAATGGAAGGTTCTTTTCAAGGATTCCATTTTTAAGAAAGTTCAATTTAAGGGAATTAGTGGCTATACGCGGAGTGTGGGGAGATTTGTCTGATGAGAACATAGCGTTGAGTGCTCCTGCTACCGTAAATATACCTTTAATGGCACCATCGGAAAAAGTATATTATGAGTATTCTTTTGGAATTGGAAATATTTTCAAGGTATTTAGATTGGACTTCAATTTTAGGGGAAACTATTTAGAGAATCCAGATGCTAGAAAGTTTGGTGTAACAGGAACTTTTGGATTTGTCTTTTAATTCAGCTAATTTTTACAATTATAACAACTAAGCAACGTTTCAATACAAACTATAAATTAAACAACTTTTAAATATGGCTACAGAAAAAGGACTAACCTTTGATGTTTTAATAGAAATTCCGAAAGGAAGTAGAAACAAGTATGAATACGATTTTGATCTACATAAAATTCGTTTTGATCGTATGTTGTTTTCTTCAATGATGTACCCAGGGGATTACGGATTTATTCCAGAAACCTTGGCTTTGGACAAAGATCCATTAGATGTTTTGGTAATGGGTACAGAACCTGTTTATCCAATGACGGTAATGGAAGTAAAACCTATAGGTGTTTTCCATATGACAGATGAAAAAGGACCAGATGAAAAAATAATCTGTGTACCGGTTTCTGATCCAATATGGAGTAACAATAATGATATTAGTGACCTAAACCCGCATAGATTAAAGGAAATTGAGCATTTCTTTCAAGTATACAAAGATTTAGAGGAGAAAAAAGTAGATACCGGTGGGTGGAGCAATGCGGAGAAAGCCGTTGAAATTTACCACGAATGTGTAGAAAGATATGATAAGAGCGAGCACAAGGCAAAGCGAACTTTTATGATATAAATAATATTTCACTTCATTTAAGCCACTTTTCATAAAGAAAAGTGGCTTTTTTTATTCTATTCTAATTTACTACATTAGTCAGATAAATTTCTAACAACTAACAACAGATTAAATGGAGTCAACAATGATTTACATGCCAATTCTTATGGCAGTACTAGGCCTAATTTACATGGGTATTAAAAGATCTTGGGTATTAAAACAACATGCCGGAGATGGAAAAATGAAAGAAATATCAGATTATATCTATGAAGGGGCTTTGGCTTTCTTAAGTGCAGAATATAAACTTTTATCAATTTTTGTGGTTATAGTGAGTGTTTTACTTGCAATTGTTTCTTTTGTTGTCCCAACAACACATTGGCTAATTGTAATCTCCTTTGTATTTGGAGCTATATTTTCTGCATATGCAGGTAATATTGGAATGAAAATAGCAACTAAGACCAATGTGCGTACTACACAGGCAGCACGTACTAGTTTGCCAAATGCATTAAAAATTTCTTTTGGCGGTGGTACGGTTATGGGACTTGGTGTAGCCGGCTTGGCCGTATTGGGACTTACCATATTCTTTATTGCCTTTTTTCAGTTTTTTATGGGGGGCGTTTGGACATCTACTATGGATATGACCATAGTGCTGGAAACTCTTGCAGGTTTTTCCTTAGGAGCAGAATCAATTGCATTGTTTGCTCGTGTAGGCGGTGGTATTTATACGAAAGCTGCTGATGTTGGTGCAGATTTGGTAGGTAAGGTAGAAGCGGGTATTCCTGAAGATGACCCTAGGAACCCGGCCACTATTGCTGATAACGTGGGTGATAACGTTGGTGATGTTGCTGGTATGGGAGCTGATCTGTTCGGGTCTTACGTGGCAACGGTGCTGGCTGCAATGGTTTTGGGTAATTATGTAATTAAAGATATGGGCGGTAGCATTTCTGATGCTTTTGGCGGAATTGGACCAATTCTGTTGCCAATGGCAATTGCGGGTGCTGGAATTATCATATCCATAATTGGTACTATGCTCGTTAAAATAAAAGATAATGAGGCGAAAGAAGCTCAGGTAATGGGTGCTTTGAACATTGGTAATTGGACATCTATTGTTTTAGTTGCCATTTCTTGTTTTGCCTTAGTAACATGGATGTTGCCCGAAACCATGAAAATGGAATTTTTTGGTGAGGGGTTAATTGAGATTTCATCTATGCGCGTATTCTATGCCACCTTGGTAGGGTTGGTGGTAGGTGCCGTAATTTCTTCGGTGACCGAATATTATACGGGGTTGGGTAAATCCCCAATTTTAAAAATAGTTCAACAGTCAAGTACAGGTGCCGGTACAAACATTATTGCAGGTTTGGCAACGGGTATGATCTCTACTTTTCCATCTGTTCTTTTGTTTGCTGGTGCAATATGGGCATCATATGCCTTTGCGGGGTTTTACGGTGTTGCCTTGGCGGCATCTGCAATGATGGCGACAACTGCCATGCAGTTGGCTATTGACGCTTTTGGACCAATATCTGATAATGCGGGGGGTATTGCCGAGATGAGTGAGCAAGAACCAATTGTGAGGGAAAGAACCGATATTTTAGATTCTGTAGGAAATACGACTGCCGCAACCGGTAAAGGTTTTGCCATTGCATCCGCAGCGTTAACTTCTTTGGCATTATTTGCTGCTTACGTTACGTTTACAGGAATTGATGGCATCAACATTTTCAAAGCTCCGGTTTTGGCAATGTTGTTCGTTGGTGGTATGGTACCGGTAGTATTCTCTGCTTTGGCGATGAATGCCGTGGGTAAGGCCGCTATGGAAATGGTACATGAGGTTAGAAGGCAGTTTAAGGATATACCTGGTATTATGGAAGGTACGGGTAAGCCGGAATATGATAAATGTGTGGCAATTTCTACTCAGGCTTCTTTAAAAGAAATGATGTTGCCGGGTCTGTTGACAATAGGTTTTCCATTGGTTATTGCTTTTGCTCCATTATTGTTCGGAATGAACAAATTGGCCATTGCGGAAATGTTGGGAGGCTACATGGCCGGTGTAACAGTTTCCGGAGTGTTATGGGCAATTTTTCAGAACAATGCTGGTGGTGCATGGGACAATGCAAAGAAATCTTTTGAAGCCGGTGTAGAAATTAATGGGGAAATGACCTATAAAGGTTCAGAAGCTCATAAGGCAGCTGTAACTGGTGATACTGTCGGTGATCCATTTAAAGATACTTCTGGACCGTCAATGAATATCTTGATTAAATTAACCTGTTTGATCGGCTTGGTCATTGCACCAATCTTAGGCGGACATACAGAAGATGGAGTTGCTATGGTGAACAATACAAAAGAAGTGACAATAGAAATGAATGTTGAAAGTGAACAATTGGCAGAGGCCATTGTGACTTATGCTACAACTGTTGATGGGAAATTGGTTATGGAAGAAGTTGTTTACAACGGAACTCAGAGCGAAGTCGAAGAAAAGCTGAAGGCATTTGAAAAGGCTACCATTGAAAAGAAGGGTACGGCAACCGAAGTAACTATTGAAAAAGTGGAGATCAATAAACAATAATTTCCCGCTTTATATAAAAAACCATCAGCCTAGCTGATGGTTTTTTGTTTTTAAACTATTCTAGTTTAAATGTAATTGGTATGGCAAATGAAACCTTTACGGCAGAGCCTCTTTGTTTACCTGGTGTCATTTTAGGTAGTTTAGATAAAATTCTTACGGCTTCTTTCTCCAGAACATCGTGCGGACCTCTTTTTTGAATAGCGCCGATGGTACCATCGTTGTTAATCATGAACTGAGTATTTACTCTACCTTGAATTCCCATTTCTTGAGCTAGCTCTGGGTAGCGGAAGTTTTTACGAATGTGTTTTTGCATCATTTCATTGAAGCAGGCGCGTTTGTCTTCTGCACTTTCACAACCAGGAAATATAGGAACCTCTTCAATAGTTGTCCAAATTACTTTTACTTCTTCTGGTTCTTCAATAACTTCAAAATCAGAGGGGTCTACAATTTCCGTGTCGGTGTCAACTTCACTTGCAATAACCTCAGTTTCGATTATGGGTTCATCATCTTCTATGATCTCTATTTCAATAGGTAAGACCTTTGGTTTTGGTGGTGGGGTTGCCTTTAACTCAATAATAGTCGCTTCTTCAATAATGGAATCATCAACCTTGTTCAGTGCTACATCTATTTGATTGATGGGGTCAAAGGATTTCCATTCCAAGGCGGTGTATACCATGGCTAGTACTAACAATAGTCCAATCACGAAGAATGTTCCGCTTTTTTTGTTTAGATCTTTTTGTGGATTCTTTTTTGATCTCATAATCTTACATTTTTTTTGACTTGTGTGAACAAGACAGGTTATTTTTCCTTTTACTTGTTTAAAAGTATAGCATAGGTGTTGCCGCTAAAATGAGCAATGAGCTAACCCTTGTTTTGAATGAGTGAACGGTCTAAAAAAAATATTTTCAAAAGTTTAATGACTTTGATTGGCTGGTAAATTGATAATTCTTCAAATAAATATTTTAAAGGTTGTTGAAAGACCGTAATTTTAACGCCATGGGTATTTTTAAGAAAGATAAACTTCAGATCATCAACTTTCAGTCTTATGGGAGTGCTACTCGTTTGTACGTTAGGGGTAGGGCAATTGAAGATGAAAATATCGATTTGGATCAAAAAGGGATTTTCAATTTAATGAAGAATACCTGGAAACGTTTTGAGACCGATGAAATTAAAAATGCACCAATAAAGATTACTTTTTCAAATGGCAACACTGTGCAAGGTATTACTGATAATGATGGGTATTATTTAATTGATGAGAATATTGAAGGACTGCAAAATTTGGCAAATGAAGAAGGTTGGGTCAAATTTGAGTTGTCATTTAGTAATACCAAATTAAAAAGGGAGATTCTTTTACAGAATAGGTTTCCTGGAGAAATGCTAATACCCAGTGCTAATGCAAAATTTGGGGTAATCAGTGATATAGATGATACCATTTTACATACAGGTGTAGTATCTTCTTTAAAATGGAAGGTTATTATAAATACCATGTTCAAAAGGGCTACAAAACGTTCTCAATTGGAAGGAGCTTCGGATTTTTATACAAAATTGCATTTAGGCAAATCTGGCGATGAAGCCAACCCTATTTTTTACGTAAGCCATAGCCCATGGAACTTATACAGGTATTTGGAACTCTTTTTAAAGACTAACAATTTCCCTAAAGGTCCGGTTCTTTTACGAAGTATGGCAAGTTTTAAAATGCGAAAGAAGAGTGATGAAAAACCGCAAAAACAAAAGGAAATCAGCAATTTGCTCATGTCTTATCCCAATTTGCCATTTATTTTAATTGGTGATAGTGGTGAAAAAGATGGTGATATCTATCAAGAGATATCAACTCTATTTCCGGGCAGGATAAAAGCTATTTATTTGCGTAGCGTAAATCATTCCAAACGTATGGCACGAATAGAAAATCTCTTTGCGGATTTTAAGGATATTCCATTTTTAATGGTCAATAAAACCGAGGAAGCTATACAGCACGCCAAGAAAAACGGATTTATATAGGGTTTAATTCTTTATATTTTTGATAGGGATCCATCTGGTGTCATCAAAATCATTTAGAGCATTGATCAATTGAAAGCTTTTAAAATGTTGTAAATCAGCCGTTGTAATTCTTTTTTCCGTTATTTTATTTTCATCTAATAACTTAGCTCTACAAGTGCCTTCAAGTAAAGGGGTAGAAGGGGTTACAATATGTTCGCCATCGGTCAGTAGAATGTTGGCGTAAGAGGCATCGGTAATAAATCCGTTCTTAACGATCAAAACATCATCACATTGGTCACGTAGCTTAAAAAGGTTGTTCAATTTTTTACGATTGTTTCTTTTAACGGTGTATGAAATAGTATCATCATCAACCAATTGAAGAGAGGTGGCTATGCTATTTTTATATTCGGAAATAGAAAAACGGGTACCGTGCTGTTTGTAGCCAATACGTAACTTGTATTTTAATGTATTGTCTAAGTTGGTGAGGTGAATACCATCAAATAAAGAATAGGTAGGGTGGGTTTTATATTGTTGCATATAAGAAGCTCTAAATCTAGCTTCGTGGTATTGTTCGTTTTTTATTTCACTATTTTCTATACAAACAGATTCAAATAATGGGTACATATATTTTTTCTAAAAGTTCGTGATATTCTTCTTCCATTTCGCTGAGGTGGGTTATACCGCCACCACTTTTGTAGAAAAGCGTATCGTTAATTTTTTCAATAAATCGAATGCTGACCGCACTATCGATTTGTTGTCCGTCGAAAACCCCAAAAATTCCCGTGTAAAATCCACGTGGTGTTATTTCTGCCTTTGAGATAATTTCCAAAGTTTTCTTTTTAGGAGCCCCACTAATTGATCCTGCGGGTAATGTTTTTAATAGTAATGTGGCAAATTCGTCTTTCCAGTGTTCAGGAAGCTCCCCCTGTATTTCCGTGCTGGTCTGTAGTAATTCTTGATTTCCTTTTTTAATTTTATCTACATACCTAAATTTATTTACCCTAACCTTTTTTGCGATCATAGAAAGATCGTTTCTAATTAGATCAACAATGGTGTTATGCTCGTAAAGCTCTTTTTTATTGGATAACAACAACTCTTTGGCATTGGGAACATTGCTGTTGATCGTACCTTTCATTGGATAAGAGAATATGTTGTCCTCCTTTATTTTAAGATAACACTCAGGTGAAAAAACAACAAATTTATCTTTATATAAAAGCTTATATGGCGCATGCGCTTTTTGGTAAATCTCCTTTAATTCTAACGGGGTGTCAAGCGCCGTTGGAAAGGTAAGGTTTAATAAAAAGCTATTACCTGTTTTTAACTCATGTTTTACTGTTGAAAAAGCCTCATTGTAAATTTCTTCTGAAACCAATGTTGGTTTCAGGTCAAAATTTAATTTTTCTAAAGATGAAGATGCTAGATTTCCATCATTACCGTTTCCTTTTATATTGAAAAAGATATTTTCGTTAGCAGCTTCTTCAAACGTAAAAACCTGTTTCGTTGTTTTGTCAAAATCTATGATAAATAAAAAGGGAACTCCATCTTGAAGAAAGCGGGTAACTTTATGTTCAAAATTTTCCAATGGTTTCGGGCTTTGCAAAAATGAACCTAAAATAGACCGTTGATTTGAGCGTCAATTTTATTGAGAATACTTCCTAAATCTTCTGGGTTGTCCACAAAATCCAAATCATCTACATCAATGATCAATAAATTGCCTTTGTTATAGCCATGTATCCAAGCTTCGTAACGTTCGTTCAACCTGCTCAAATAGTCAATGGAAATGGTGTTTTCATATTCCCTGCCTCTCTTATGAATTTGTTTCACCAAATTAGGTATAGAGCTGCGTAGGTAAATTAGAAGGTCTGGTGGATCTACCAGGCTTTCCATTAGATCAAATAAACTAGTGTAATTTTGAAAATCCCTATTGGTCATAAGGCCCATAGCGTGTAAGTTGGGCGCAAAAATATGTGCATCCTCGTAAATGGTCCTATCCTGTATAATTTCTTTACCGCTTTCCTTGATCTGTAAAATTTGGCGGTATCTACTATTTAAAAAGTAAATCTGGAGGTTAAAGCTCCAACGTTCCATCTGATTGTAAAAATCATCTAAATAAGGGTTCTCCACTACATCTTCAAAATGAGCTTCCCAATTATAATGTTTTGCAAGTAATCTGGTTAGGGTCGTTTTTCCTGCACCGATATTTCCGGCAACTGCTATGTGCATAGAATTAAATTGATTAATGGTTGTGTTCTTGTTCCCAAGAAGAATTCGATGGTACAAGATACAAGATAACAACAGGAAGTAAAAACATATTTGTTGTATGGCATAAAAAAAATGAAAGCAACGTAATTATTAACATACTTCAATTAAACCAAAAGCCAAAATTGGTGTCATACAAGCATTCTAATACGTACACATGAAGATATATAAGTGGTTTTTAAGTTTTGTAATCCTTTGCATGGGCATGAACTTGCATGCACAAGATTTTCAAGGAAAAGCGGTATACCAGAGTAAAACTCAGGTAAATTTTGATTTTGGAAACCGAAATATACCAGAGGACCGAAAAAAGGAGATGATGGAGCGTATTAAAAAGGCAAACGAGAAAACCTTTATACTCAGCTTTGATAAAACAGCATCTATTTATAAAGAAGAGGAGAAATTAGAGCAACCTGGAGAAAGAGGTGGTGGTCGTGGGCCACGGTTTGGAGCTATGGCCGGTACAGATGGCGATTTATATAAAAATATAAAAGAGCAAAGGTATTTGATAAAGAACGAGCTTTTGGGAAAGATTTTCTTAATCGATGATGAGTTGGAGACCTTGGAGTGGAAAATGGGTACCGAGTCTAGAAAAATAGGAAATTACACGGCGTTCAAGGCAACGGCAACAAAGACTATAAAGCGACCTAATATGAGTGCCATTTTTAGAAGACCGGGCAGAGGCGGGCAAGATAATGAAGAGAAGGAGAAAGAAGCTGAATTTACCATTAAAGAAGTAGAGATCGTTGCTTGGTATACTCCTGAAATCCCTATAAATCAAGGTCCTGGTCTGTATTGGGGTTTGCCGGGGTTAATATTGGCGGTGAACGATGATATTACCACAATTGTGTGTTCGGAGATTACAATGAATCCTTCGGAGAAAATGGAAATAAAAGCACCTAGCAAAGGTAAAAAGGTCAGCCAGGCAGAGTATGATGAGATTTCTCAAGAAAAGATGAAAGAAATGCGAGAGAATTTCAGGAATAGAGGTGGTCGGGGTGGCGGTAGGCCAAACTAATAAAAGTGCTTTTTAATTCATTTCAATTTATACCTATTACATGAGAAACAAAGTGCTTTTAACACTATTGCTAGTGGTGACGTCTGCTGTTGCCTTGGCCCAAGAAATTTCATTGTCCGGTACGGTTAAGGACAGTTTAGGGGTTGGTGTAGATATGGCCAACGTCATTGCGATCAATACGGCTACACAAGGTTTGGAGTCTTACGGTATAACCAACCATGCAGGGCTATTTAAATTGAAGTTGAAAACTGGTGAGCAATACACGGTTAAAGTGAGTTATCTTGGTTTTAAACCGGAGTCGTTTACTTTTACCGCTGGGGAGCATGATGCGGTTAAGGATATTGTTTTGCAAGAGCAGGCGGCACAATTAGATGAGGTAGATGTTACTTATGAAATGCCGGTTTCGGTAAAAGGGGATACTATTGTGTATGATACGGATTCCTTTGTATCCGGTACCGAAAAAAAATTAAAAGATGTACTTGAGAACCTTCCCGGTATTGAAATTAACGATGACGGCCAAATTGAGGTAGAAGGTAAGACCGTGAGCAAGGTCATGGTAGAGGGCAAAGACTTTTTTGATGGCGATAGTAAACTGGCGGTAGAAAATATTCCAGCCAATGCTTTGAGTAAGGTAGAGGTGTTGCGTAATTTTAATGAGGTTTCACAAATGAAGGGACTCACCAATGACGATGATAATGTGGCCTTGAATATTAAACTAAAAGAAGGGAAGAAGAATTTTTGGTTTGGGGAGTTAACTGCCGGTTATGGTCCAGATGATAGGTATTTGGCCCATCCGAAATTGTTTTATTACAGTCCTAAATACAGTATCAATATTATCACTGATCTTAACAATATAGGTGAAGTACCTTTTACCCGTAATGATTATAGGAATTTTACCGGAGGATTCAGGAATCTAAATTCAAGAGGAGGTAGTTCTATTTCTACGGGGGCAGATGGCTTAGGGCTTTCGTCTACCCAGAATAACAGGGCAAATGATATTGATACAAAATTTGCCGCCGCAAATTTTAGCTATGCACCCATGGAGGGTTTAGATTTAAGTGGATTCGGTATTTATTCGTACACCGGTACCATTTTAAAATCAGAAGGAGTAACATCTTACATAGCCAGTAATGATGTGGAAAGTACTACCTCAAATACAGATCAAACAATACATTTGGGTCTGGCTAAATTGAGTGCCAAATATCAGCCAAATGATAGTTTTCAGTTAGATTATGACGCATTGTTAAAACAATCTGATGATACTGAAGAAGTAAACGTACTGTCCATTTCATCTATAACTGATGAGATCGCAGAGGTGAAGAAACAAAAACCGTTATCGGTAAATCAAAATCTGAACATTTACTATACTTTGAGCGATAAGAATATTTTTGCCGTAGAGGCGCAATATTTGTATCAAGATGAAGATCCATTTTATGAAGCAATTAGAAACGAGTTTGCCTTTGTAGATATTTTTCCGGTAGATGAGAACCAAGAGTTGTATAACATTAATCAGGCAAAACAAGTAGTCACCAATAAGGTAGACGCAAAAGTGGATTATTACAGGGTTCTGGGTAGCAAAAGCAATATTAATTTAACTTTGGGTACCACACAGAGCAATCAAAACTTTAATTCGAACATATTTCAGATTTTAGATAATAAAGATGTTTTAAATATGAATGGCGATGATTTTGGTAATGACGTTGCCTTTCATGTTTCAGATGTTTATGCCGGCTTGCACTATAAAGTTATTTCTGGGATTTTCACGTTTAACCCAGGTGTAACCTTACATCAGTTTAATGTAAAAAATGAGCAATTGGGTAGTGTGGTCAAGGATAATTTAACGTCATTGTTGCCAGATGTATATATAAACGCCCAGCTTAAAAAGTCAGAAAACTTACGATTTAATTATCAAGTAACCCGTTCATTTACAGATGTAAGCAATTTTGCTCAGGGTTATGTGTTGAACAACTATAATTCCCTGTACAGTGGTAACCGCGATCTGGAAAGTGCGTTGAACCATAATGTGTCGTTGAACTTTTTCAGTTTCAACATGTTCAACTTCACCAATATTTTTGCCAATGTGGCATACACTAAGCGAATAGACGCCTTAAAAAGCGGGGTGAACATAGTTGGTATCAACAGGGTAAGTAGTACCATTAACTCTAATTTCGATGATGAATCTTTTACGGCAAATGGAAAATATGAGCGTACTTTTGGTAAGATAAAAGCATCGGTGCAAGGTAATTTAGGTTGGTCTACCACCAATAACCTTGTTGATGATGAGCAGCGAACCTCAAATTCTTTGACACAGAATTATACGGGCGCGCTTTCTACGAATTTTAAAAATGCGCCTAACTTGGAGTTGGGGTATAGGTACACCGTAAACAATTATGAAAATGGTGATTTGGAAACTACCTTTTACACCAGTAGGCCCTATGCCCGTTTTGATGCCAGTTTTTTAAAGAACTTTATTTTTACCGTAGACTATGATTATTATAATTATACGGATAAGGAAGATACCATAACCAATACCTATAGTTTTTTAGAGTCTAATTTAACCTATCAAAAGAAAGATAGCCGTTGGGAATATGGCATTAAGGGAACCAATTTATTGAATACCACTACATTGAATAGGGATAGTACCAATGAACTCTACTTTAGTACACAGGCGTATTTTGTACAACCTAGGTATGTACTATTTTCTGTAAAATATGATATATAACATTTGATGATTCTAGCAGGATAAAGAGCCTTAATTTTAATTGGGTCAATAAATAACATCATATTAAGATAAGGAACAGAACATTTTTTCTATTTTTGCATCTGAATTAAAAAAAAAGAGGAGGGATTTGACTGATTGCAACCTCTGTTTTAGCCTTAGGGTATAAAGCGAAAAAAATGCTAAAGCAGTTGATGTAGATACCTATCGCATCATACTTCTTTTCGGCATTCATACAAATCCCTCCATAGAATAAAAAGTTTGTTATGCCATATTTATTTACATCAGAATCTGTTAGTGAAGGCCATCCGGATAAAGTTGCGGATCAGATCAGTGACGCCTTATTAGATCATTTTCTTGCTTTTGACCCAGAAAGTAAAGTTGCTTGTGAGACCTTGGTAACTACCGGCCAGGTAGTTTTAGCGGGAGAGGTAAAAAGTGATACCTATTTAGATGTACAGAACATTGCTCGTGAAGTCATCAATAAAATAGGATATACCAAGGGTGAATACCAGTTTAGCGGAGACTCTTGTGGAGTTATTTCATTGATCCATGAGCAGTCTCAAGACATTAACCAAGGTGTAGACCGTGGAGCAAAGGAAGAGCAAGGGGCTGGTGATCAAGGTATGATGTTTGGCTATGCAACCAGTGAGACCGAAAATTACATGCCTTTGTCGTTAGATATTTCACACAAGATTTTGCATACACTGGCAGAACTGCGTAGAGAGGGTAAAGAGATTTCTTATTTAAGGCCAGATGCTAAAGCGCAGGTTACTTTAGAATATTCAGATGCCAATGAGCCACAGCGTATAGATACTATTGTAGTTTCCACACAGCATGATGCTTTTGATGCCGATGATGAAAAAATGTTAGCGAAAATAAAGTCTGATATTATATCAATTCTTATTCCAAGGGTGAAGGCACAATTGCCGGTAGAGACCCAAAAATTGTTCGATGATCAGATCAAATATCATATTAACCCAACAGGTAAATTCGTAATTGGTGGACCACATGGTGATACCGGATTAACGGGCCGTAAAATTATTGTTGATACCTACGGAGGTAAAGGAGCCCATGGTGGTGGTGCTTTTAGCGGTAAAGATCCAAGTAAAGTAGACCGTAGTGCGGCATATGCGGCACGTCATGCGGCAAAAAATTTGGTAGCTGCAGGTGTTGCGGATGAAATTTTGGTACAAGTGAGCTATGCGATCGGCGTTGTTGAACCTACATCTATTTATGTAGATACCTACGGTACTTCTAAAGTTGGGTTAAGTGATGGTGCTATTGCAAGAAAGGTGGCTGAGTTGTTTGATATGAGACCTTTTGCCATTGAAGAAAGATTGAAGTTGAGAAATCCTATTTATTTGGAAACGGCCGCTTACGGTCATATGGGTAAACAACCAAGAACTATTACCAAGGTTTTTGAATCGCCATATAATGGTCGTATTGAAAAAGAAGTGGAATTGTTCACTTGGGAAAAACTAGACAAAGTAGCAGAGATAAAATCTGCGTTTAGCATATAAGAGTAAAGTGAAACCGTTTTGCACGGTTAATGCTTACACATCTAATGAATAAAAAATGCCTCGTATTTTACGGGGCATTTTTTTGTGCATTGATTTATGGAACGATTGTAAAAACATCACGAGTATTTGGGCTGCTATTAAGGATTGTTTTTATAGTTGTTTTTGGTGTTCAATAATTCATACAAGCCAATTAACACCTCTTCACAACAAGATTATATGGTTTTACCACAAAATCTATTTTGTAGGAAAAGTATTACATATATTTGAATTGTAATTATTGGTGAATCCCCAAATTTTGCCAAGTTAAAAGATAAAGAATATGTTAGTACTGTAAAAAAAATTATCCATGTGAATACCGGTTGAAGTCCCAAATGTCTGCTTGTATTCCGCATTGTTAAAAAGAGTCTTTGTCTTTTAAAAACCTATAAAAATATGAACTTAACCTACGAATGCCATGCTTAAAATGCCCAGATTTCTATTAACGCTTTTCATTGGTATATGGCTGCAATCGTGTGCAAAAGATACAGACCTTATTTCTGAATATGTAGTTTTAGATACCTCAAAATACGAATATCGTTCCGTAGAAATGAATCCGGAATTTAAAATTGAAAAATCTATAGAAAATTTAGAAACAGTTGTATTAATTCCTTTTTCTAATTAAATTTAGATCCAACTAAACACTATTTTAATGAAAGACCAACTACTAAAAGAGACCACCATTGAAGAATATAAAAGCGATTTTTTCACCGGCATTGTTATGCTAATGAGAAAGTTGTTTATGATTTAAATGCGTTTGCTTTTCTCAATTTCCTGTGTGAGAAGTACAGTGCCTATCCACCTATCAAAACTTTATTTTAATATTTCGTTCCCTGTAAATGTTATATTGCGGTCCAATTCTTCTTGCCTTGTTCTCATTTAAAAATGATTGACAGGCAGCTAAAGTTAAATTAGCAATTTTCGGTTCAATTTTATTCCGTACAGTAGTAAACTTTCTTAGTTTTAAGATTTCAAACCTTTAAGACATGTCAAAGTTTACCATCAAACAGTTTTTTACGTTCATTTTACTAGCTATAGTACTTATTTCCTGTAGAAAAACAACACAAAAAGTAGCCAATGCCGAGGTTTCTGATACCTACGTAGAGGATAACTACACAAAAAAGGAAGTGGATATTGCCATGCGTGACGGTGTTACGTTACATACCACTATTTATTCGCCAAAAGACACTTCAAAAGAGTACCCAATTATAATGCAAAGAACCCCGTATAGTTCTCAGCCTTACGGAGCGGGTAATTTTAAATCAAAGATCGCGCCCAACATTCATATGATGCAAGATGGCTATATAGTGGTCTATCAAGATGTGCGCGGCCGTTGGTTAAGTGAAGGGCATTATGAAAATATGCGCGCCTATAATCCCAACAAAAAAACAGAGCAGGATATCGATGAAAGTTCAGATACCTATGATACTATTGAGTGGTTGGTCAATAATGTAGAGAATAATAACGGTAATGTAGGTATTTGGGGAATTTCGTATCCTGGCTTTTATTCTACCTATGCCGTGGTAGATGCGCATCCGGCATTAAAGGCAGCATCTCCACAGGCGAGTATTGCCGATTTCTTTTTTGATGATTTCCACCATAATGGCGCCTATTTATTGAGTTATTTTAGGGCTACTTCATTGTTTGGTACACCAAGACCAGATGGGGATAAACCTATAGATACGGCTTGGTATACACTGCCTGATTTACCAACTGAAGATCAGTATCAATTCTTTTTAGATGAAGGACCGTTAAAGAACTTAGATCGATTTTTTGAATACGAAACAGCCGATACCCCACGTATGGCAAAGGAGGGCGTAACCGATGATTATTTTTGGAACGAACTTAAAGAGCATCCAAATTATGATGAAATGTGGCAGAGCAAGGGCTTGATCCAGCATTTAAAAGATGTAAAGCCAACAGTGGCCACAATGGTAGTTGCGGGCGAGTTTGATGCGGAAGATTTATACGGACCGTTAGAAACCTATAAGAATATAGAAAAGTACAATGCCGATAATTACAATACCTTGGTTTTTGGACCATGGGATCACGGCGGATGGGCACGTAGAAAAGGTCAGAATACTGTGGGCAACTATTATTTTGGCGATGGAATTTCTGAATTTTTCCAAGAACATATAGAAACCAAATTCTTTGATCATTTCTTAAAAGGTGATGGCGATAAGAATAGCGGTTTGCCAGAAGCCTACGTTTTTGATACCGGTAGAAAAGATTGGAAAACCTATGATACTTGGCCGCCAGCAGGTGTCGTGAAAAAGGATATGTATTTATCTCCAGATCAAGAACTGACTTTTGAGCCAAAAGAAGTGGAAGAAGTAAAGTTTATCAGTGATATTAAAAAGCCGGTTCCATATTCAGAAGATATTAAAACGGTATTTACACCAAGAAAATATATGACCGATGATCAGCGTTTTGCAGCTCGCCGTGGTGATGTCCTGGTGTTTGAAACTGACGTAATGCAAGAAGATTTGACCTTGGCGGGTGATATTTTGGCGAAGCTAAAAGTTGCTACTACGGGTACCGCTGCAGATTGGATCGTAAAAATCATTGACGTACACCCAGCAGATGAACCTGCTTATGAAGGCATGCAAGACCACTTAAAAATGAGCAACTATCATTTAATGGTACGTAGCGAAGTATTGCGCGGTCGTTTTAGAAATAGTTTTGCTAACCCAGAACCGTTTGTGCCAAATGAAAAAACAGATGTAACTATTAAGCTGCAAGATGTATTCCATACCATTAAAAAAGGTCACAAATTACAGGTACAAGTACAGAGTACTTGGTTTCCGTTAATAGATTTAAATCCGCAAACCTATGTAGATAATATTTTTGAAGCTGAGGAGTCGGATTTTAAAACCCAGACACATACGGTATTCACAGATTCAAGTATAGAGTTTTCTGTGTTAGAGTAGGAGTGCTAAACGATTGTAAATCATGCGATAGAAGTAATATATTGTAACTATTAATAAACTATGATCTTTGATATTAGGACAAAGGAAAAAAATGAAGAAACAGAAATTTCGGAGAAAAAACTACAAAGTTTAATCGTCGAAAATTTCAATTTATTTTTTCCTGAACTTAAAATTATAAAATCGGAATATGCTATTAAAGGAAATGTTAGGTTGTTTGGGATGAGCGGACGAATAGATATTCTGGCATACAATCCAGTCGAAAACAATCTTGTGATATTCGAGCTTAAAAAAGAACACTCTAGGAACATAGTTATTCAAGCAATTGATTACTCAGATTTTATTGAGGAAAATTTAGAGTTAATTATTTCGCGTATTGATGAATTATCTATTGAAGAAAAAAAGATAGTCTTGCAACTTAACAAGCCACCTAAAATAATATTAGTAGCGAATTCATTTTATCATCCAACAATTCGTCGTGCGAAAAGATTGACTAATGAAATTTCTTTATATCAGTATATTTATTATTCTAATCAACTTCTGCAATTTGAAGAGATTAAGGATAATAGTAAAATAAAAGAGAGAATAGAAAGTATTTCATATTCGAGTGAATCTCTAGATCACATTCCTAGAATTGTTGAAATAATAAAAACCATAATTGGTTTGGATTTATTAAATGAAAGGTATTACAAGATTGAAGGTAGAAAATTAACTGTAAATCAATCACATTTGTTTAAATCATACGAAAAGTATTATAGTGGTAAGGGAATGGATTTTTTATCGAAAATGGATTTTGTAAAGTCGATAAAGGAATCGAATAGGTATATTGGAAGTTCTAAAGGTGTGCGATATAAAAACAATAATACGAGCGGAATAATTATAAATCTGTCATAAATTACGATGCCTCAATTCACAACTTGCTAAGGTCATTTTATTAGTTTATTGTAGTAATGATTAAGAATGGTCCACAGATTCTTACAAGTGTTTTAAGTAAATATACATTAACATAGTCCTTCGAAATTAAATATCAATTAAATGGGTACATTTTGGAAATTAAGATTTGTGGCTTAATATTCCTTATTTTTAATATCAATCAAAATTAAACAAAAGCCAACAACAACAACAACCAACAACAACCAAAATGAAAAAAATAATCCTAACTGTTGCAGTCCTGCTTCTCTTGCTGCCATTTAAAACTAAGGCGCAAAAAAGCAATGCTAAAAAGCCCAATATTATTTTCATCATGTCAGATGATCATGCGTATCAGGCCATAAGCGCATATGACGATAAATTGCTGCAAACACCCAATATTGATCGCTTGGCAAAAGAGGGCATGCTTTTTACCAATGCCAGCGTTACCAACTCTATTTGTGCGCCTTCTCGTGCAACCATATTAACAGGCAAGCATACACATATCAATGGGAAAGTGGATAATTATTTTCCGTTCGATACTACACAGGTGACCTTTCCACAAATCTTTAAAAAGAACGGTTATAAAACGGCGATGTTCGGTAAGCTTCACTTTGGCAATAATCCAAAAGGGGTAGATGAGTTTATGATCTTGCCGGGTCAAGGGCACTATATTAATCCAGATTTTATAGTCACCAATGGTGATACCATAACCAAGCAAGGCTATGTTACCGATATCATAACAGATGTATCACTAGATTGGTTGAAAGAAGAAGCGTCCAATGACGAACCTTTTATGATGATGTATTTGCACAAGGCACCGCACAGACCGTGGTGGCCAAGACCGGATAAGTTTAAGGAGTTCACGAAAAAGACCTTCCCAGAGCCTGAAACGTTATTTGATGATTACAGCAATAGAGGATCGGCGGCAAAGACGGCAGAAATGAATTTGTTGACACACATGATGTATAGTCATGATAGTAAGATCAGACCGGAAACCTTAGCTAAAATGGAGGGTAAGGTTTTACCGGTAGTGGAGGAATTTCCCAATAGTTTTTACGGTCCGTATAACCGTGCAACGGCAGAACAAAAAGCATTGTATGATCCGGTGTTAGATTCCATCAACGATTTTTTCTATAACAATTGGCCAAAAATGAACGATACCGAGAAAATGAAATGGAAGTATCAGCGCTATATGCAAGATTATTTGGGTAGCATTTCTTCGGTAGATGATAACGTAGGTCGCTTATTGGACTATTTGGATGAAAGCGGATTGGCGGAAAACACCATAGTGATCTATACCTCTGATCAAGGATTTTATTTAGGGGAGCATGGTTGGTTTGATAAGCGATTTATTTATGACGAATCGTTCAAAACTCCGTTATTAGTGCGTTGGCCCAATGTAGTTGAACCGGGAGCTGTAGAAAATGAAATGGTACAGAATTTAGACTTTGCACAGACCATGTTAGAAGCTGTAGGCATCAAGCCGCCTAGTGATATGCAAGGCGAAAGTTTAATTCCCTTATTGAAAGGCGAAAAAGAAAAATGGACTAGAGATGCCGTGTATTATCAATATTACGAATATCCATCTGTTCATATGGTAAAGCGTCACTATGGTATTGTGAATAAAGAATTTAAATTGGTGCATTTCTACTATGATGTTGATGAGTGGGAGTTGTATGATAGATTGAAGGACCCAAAGGAAATGAATAACATCTACAACGACCCTTCCTACGCCGATACCGTTAAAAAATTAAAGAAAGATTTAATTGCACTTCGTAAAAAATATAAAGACTCCCCGGAGCAAGATCAGATGTATATAGATAAATATAAGAGCGCAGGGATGATTGAGTAGTTGTTCGTGGTTCGTTTCTCGTTGTTCGTTTTTCGTTTATAGTAAAATGTCAGTTCGAGTGCTCTTAAACTAATTTTTCTTTAGGTTAAGAGTGTATCGAGAACAGGTTTGGGACACGTGTGCTTCTCGCTACAATTTTTCCTCCCAAAAAAGGTCGTAAAAACCACTCGAAGTGACATTCGTTTTAAGGCGAAAAGGAGTTGATTTCATACTGTACTTTGTCAGTTCGAGTGCTCTTAAGCTAATTTTTCTTTAGGTTAAGAGTGTATCGAGAACAGGTTTGGGACACGTGTGCTTCTCGATACAATTTTCCTCCCAAAAAAGGTATTAAAAACCGCTCAGAGTGACATTCGTTTTAAGGCGAAAAGCAATTGATTCCATGAAGTGCTTTGTCAGTTCGAGTGTTTTGGGCGTAGAATATCTGAGTCCTAAAAAGTATCGGTAATATTGTAATTGAACAAGTGTTCCATTGCTTTTAAGCCTTCAGAAAACTAACAACAAGACCAAGAATTATATATTTTTCATAAAATACTAGGTTTTTAAATTTTTCTGCCTTTATATTTGTAGCTCAAAGTTCACACACGTATTGAATAGTTATCAAGAAAGGTGGAGGGATTAGACCCTTTGAAACCTTAGCAACCCTTTGTTCCATACAAAGAAGGTGCTACATTCTACCCTTAGGGGAAGGATAACAGTAATCGATTTTCTCGATATTACTTTCTTATAACTTTTTGATTTTACTTACTCACATTTTTATGTGTTTAAGTTGGGCTTTTTAATTATTAAAATAATTTTTAAAAACAACAAAATCATGAGTAATCACAAATTAGCAACAAACGCATTACACGCAGGTCACGACACCACTACAAATGGAGGTACAAGGGCAGTGCCTATTTATCAAACTTCATCGTATGTATTTAATGATACCGATCATGCGGCAAACTTATTTTCTCTTAAAGAACTAGGGTTTATTTACACACGTTTAAACAATCCTACCAATCAAATTTTACAAGATAGATTAGCCGCTGTTGAAGGTGGTGTTGGTGCTGTGGTATTTGCATCTGGTACTGCTGCTATTTCTACAGGTTTATTGACCTTGTTAAAAGCGGGAGATCATATTGTAGCATCCAGCAGTTTATACGGTGGTACTTTTAATTTGTTGAATGTTACCCTACCAAGATTCGGTATTACGACCACCTTTGTAGATGCATCTGATCCTGAAAATTTTGGAAAAGCGGTGCAAGATAATACAAGGGCTTTCTTTGTGGAATCTTTAGGGAATCCGAAATTGGATGTGTTGGATCTGAAAGCGATTTCTAAAGAATCGAAAGCAGCGGGAGTACCTTTTATAGTAGATAATACAGTAGCTACTCCTTCATTGTTAAACCCTATTGAGCACGGTGCCAATTTGGTCATTCATTCATTGACAAAATATATTGGCGGTCAAGGAACGTCCTTAGGTGGAGCAATTATAGATGCCGGTACGTTTGATTGGACCAACGGAAAATTCCCTGAATTTACGGAACCATCTGCAGGTTACCACGGTTTGGTATATAGCGAGGCATTAGGTGCTGCAGCATTTACCTTTAAATTGATACTGGAAGGTTTACGTGATTTTGGTGGGGCATTGAGTCCGTATAACGCCTTCCAGATTATACAAGGTTTAGAGACTTTGCCGGTACGTATAAAGCAACACAGTGCAAATGCATTGGAATTGGCTACTTGGTTAGAAGGAAGGGATGAAGTGGCTTGGGTAAATTACCCAGGATTAAAGAGCAATAAATACTATGACTTGGCGCAAGAATACTTGCCAAAAGGTCAAAGCGGATTGGTTACCTTTGGTATCAAAGGAGGTTTTGAAGCGGCTAAAAAGGTTACCGATGCCACTAAGATTTTTTCATTACTTGCCAATATTGGTGACACTAAATCATTGATCATTCACCCGGCAAGTACTACCCACCAGCAACTAACCGCAGAGCAGCAAGAAGGTGCAGGTGTGGGGCAAGATTTAATTCGTTTGTCGGTGGGTCTTGAAGATATAGAAGATTTAAAAGTAGATTTAGAGCAGGCATTTGCCAGCCTTTAATATAGGTTGCTATATAGTCAACAACCGGTCACTGACCGTAGCGGAAGTGATCGGTGGTTTAAGAAAAAAAGAATATTGGTGGCGGCTGAGCCTAGCCGAAGTCATTGAATGTTCAAGAATATATTATTTTACATGTGGTGGCTGAGCGCAGTCGAAGCTCAGTCACAAATTGATTTTGAAATAGATGTTACATCAACTACAGATTAAAAAATACAAGGCCCTAAGCGGTAGTGCTCAAGATATTCAATTATCATATCAGGTATTTGGGAAAGCTCTTCATACAGCGCCAATAATTTTGGTGAATCATGCATTAACGGGCAATTCTAATGTTACCGGAGAAAATGGTTGGTGGTCTGCCTTGATCGGAGAAGAGAAGTGTATAGATACTAACAAGTACACTATTTTGGCATTCAATATTCCGGGCAATGGTCATGATAAGTTTGTAATAGAGAACTATAAGGATTTTGTAGCCGGTGATGTAGCTAGAATATTTTTATTGGGCCTACAGCAGTTAAAGGTAGAACGTTTGTTTGCATTGATCGGTGGATCTTTAGGTGGCGGTATCGCTTGGGAAATGGCAGCATTGCACCCAACGCTGACAGAACATTTGATTCCTGTGGCATCTGATTGGAAATCGACCGATTGGTTAATAGCCAATTGCCAAATACAGGAACAGTTTTTAGTGAACTCTAAACAACCTGTGCATGATGCCCGTATGCATGCGATGTTATGTTATAGGACCCCGGCTTCCTTTAAAGAACGGTTTAAACGAAGTACCAATGAGGAGCTTAAGGTTTTTAATGTAGAAAGTTGGTTAATGCACCATGGCGATAAGTTACAAGAGCGTTTTCAATTGTCTGCGTATAAGTTGATGAATCAATTGTTAAAGACCATTGATGTAACTAGGGATGGTGATGAGAATTTCATTAAGCTACAAAATAGCGATACCAATATTCATATTATCGGGGTAGATTCCGATATGTTCTTTACTGCCCAAGAAAACAAAGATACCTTTAGGCAATTGGCGCAGGCAAAGAGTAATGTTACCTATGGAGAAGTACAATCGTTACATGGGCATGATGCCTTTTTGATCGAGTTTGATCAAATGGAAAAATTGCTGACCGGTATTTTTAATACCAACGGTAATATCAAGAAGATCAAAATCCTAAAATTTGGTGGTAAATCGTTAAGCAATGGCGAGGGACTTGAGCGTGTATTGGATATCGTTACACAAAAGGTCAAGAACAATGAGAATATAGCCATGGTGGTTTCCGCAAGGGAAAAGGCTACGGATCAGCTAGAGGATATGCTAGAGAAAGCGGCCAAGGGAAAAGATTATAGGTCAGATTTTGAAGCGCTGGAGAAGTATCAAAAACATACCTATTCCAACGTAAATCTATCTGCCGAATTCAAGGGCTTGGCAAAGCTATATGAAGGAGTTTCCTTGTTGGGAGATTATAGCGCCAAAATAAAAGATGAGGTGCTGGCGTATGGCGAGTTGATCTCTGCCAAACTGGTAACCAAACTATTGATCGGTAAAGGGATCAATGCCAAACTTGTAGATACTCGTGAAGTCATTAAGACCGATGATACCTTTGGTGATGCCAAGGTGCTTGAAAATGAATCCAAAGAATTGGTGCTTTTGAAATTTGCTGAAATTCCGAGTGATACGGTAGCGGTAGTTACTGGTTTTATAGCCTCTACAGTGGAGAATGAGACAACTACTTTGGGTAGGAATGGTAGTAACTATTCCGCCGCATTATTGGCTAATTTCTTAGATGCCGAAGAATTACAGAATTACACCCATGTTGATGGTATTTATACGGCAAACCCTGATTATGTACCAGAGGCGAAAAGACTGGCGAACCTGTCTTATGAAGAAGCAAATGAGCTCGCCAATTTTGGAGCTACCATTCTACATGCCAAAACCATAATTCCCTTAATAGAGAAGAACATTCCGTTACGTATTTTAAATACCTACAATGATGATAATGAGGGTACTTTAATAAGTGCCAAATCCAGTAAAGAAGGTATAAAGTCGCTCTCGGTAATAGAAGATGTTGCCATGATCAATATAGAAGGTCGTGGCTTGTTAGGGAAAGTAGGGGTGGATGCCCGTATTTTTAAAGCCTTACAATCTAGCAATATTAGTGTCAGCATAATTTCTCAAGGATCATCTGAAAGGGGAATAGGTCTTGTAGTGAAAAAGGATAAGGCAAAAAGGGCAAAGCTGGCACTAGAAAATGAGTTTAGCAACGACTTTGAATCAAAAGATGTAAATATGATTACGGTGATGGATGATGTGTCAATCATATCTATCGTAGGTCAAGATTTAAGCACTTTTCACAATCCGTTCAATGCATTGATCAAAAACCAGATCGTGCCGTTGTTGTTCAATAATACGGTATCTGGCAAAAACGTAAGTTTGGTGGTAAAGAAATCAGATTTGCATAAGGCGGTAAATGTTATGCACGGTCAGGTGTTCGGCATCAGTAAGAAAATTAATATTTTGATTTTCGGTCACGGTAATGTAGGCGGTACGTTGATAGAACAGATTTTAAAGTCGGCAAAGTCCATTAAAGAGCGCAAGAAATTAGACCTAAGGGTTTTTGGAATTGCAAACTCTAAAAAGATATTGTTGAATGAAAAAGGTATTGCCAAAAACTGGAAGACACAACTAGAGCAGAAAGGAAAACCGTATAAGGTTGATGACGTCTTTGAATTTGCAAAGCGTCACCATTTAGAGAACCTTATTGTAATAGATAATACGGCAAGTAAAGATTTTGTTGCCAACTATTTTGAATTTGTAGAGCATGGTTTTGATATTGTGTCATCTAACAAAATTGCCAATACCTTGCGTTACGATTTTTATCAGTTACTGAGGGAAGAATTGCAAAAAAATCAAAAGCAATATCTGTACGAAACCAATGTAGGAGCAGGTTTGCCATTGATTGATACTATTAAATTGTTACATTTATCCGGAGAGAATATAACAAGGATAAAAGGCGTATTCTCAGGTTCTTTAAGTTATATTTTCAATACATTCTCAGAAGTGGATGTACCTTTTTCATCGATTTTGAAAGATGCAATGCAAAAAGGATTTACGGAACCAGATCCACGTGAAGATCTTTCTGGAAATGATGTTGGGCGTAAATTATTGATTTTAGCACGTGAGCTAGATTTGCATAATGAGTTTGCAGATATCAATATTGAAAACCTGATACCTAAAAAACTGCAAGATGGTGAGGTAGATTTCTTCTTACAGCATTTAGAAGTGTTGGATACCAAGTTCAATGAAATTAAGAAGAACCAAAAACCAGATCATGTATTGCGTTATGTAGGTGATCTGCACGGAAATCTTCAGAAAGAAAAAGGAGTGTTAGATGTAAAATTGGTCTCCGTACCAAAAGAAAGTGCCCTGGGGCAAGTAAAAGGGTCAGATTCCATTATAGAGATCTATACGGAATCTTACGGGGAAAATCCGTTAGTAATACAAGGTGCAGGTGCAGGCGCAGCAGTAACCGCAAGAGGTGTCTTTGGTGATATATTACGAATTGCGGAGAAAGGATGACTTCGGCTCCGCTCAGTCACCGCGTACCAATATTTGTTAGGTAAAAGGCTGGCAGCTGAGATAGCTGAATCCAAATAATAGTAATAAAAATAAGTAAGTTTAATCATGGTGGCTGAGCGTAGACGAAGCCAATAAATGATAATTGTATGTCAGGATTTATGTATATTTTGGAATGTTCAGACGGAAGTTATTATACTGGTAGTACAAAAGACTTAGATAAAAGAATAGTAGAACACCAAGAAGGTAAAGGGGCTAATCATACAAGATTAAGATTACCTGTGAAGTTGGTTTATGTAGAAGAGTATTTAAGAATTGATTCTGCATTTTATAGAGAGAAACAAATACAAGGTTGGAGAAGAGAAAAGAAAGAAGCATTAATTAATAGGGAATTAGGTAAGTTGCCAGGTTTGGCAGAATGCCAAAATGATACACATTATAGATATTTTAAAGAATAATAAAATGTCAATTCGGCGGAGCTTGACGGTCAGCATAATAAAAGAGGTGGTGTGTTTAAGATAGGTGGCTGAGCGTAGCCGAGATTAGGTGGCTGAGCGTAGCCGAAGCCAAATAATGTGAATAAGAGTAAATTAGTTAGTTTAGGTGGCTGAGCGTAGCCGAAGCCAAAAAGTAAAGAAATGAAAAAGAACAACAATAAATTTGAAACGAACGCAATACGTACACAATTAAAACGAAGCGAAAATTTGGAGCATTCCGTTCCATTATATTTGACCTCTAGTTTTGTATTTGAAGACGCTGAAGATATGCGTGCTTCGTTTGCCGAGGAAAAAGATCGTAATATATACTCAAGATATTCTAACCCAAATTCATCTGAATTTATTGATAAGGTTTGTCAAATGGAAGGTGCGGAGAGCGGATTTGCTTTTGCATCGGGTATGGCAGCTGTATTTTCTACATTGGCAGCGTTGCTAGATAGTGGGGATCATGTGCTATCGGCAAGAAGTATTTTTGGTTCTACGCATTCGTTGTTTACCAACTTTTTTCCAAAGTGGAATATTGATCATACATACTTTAAAATAGATGAGTTAGAAAAAATTGAAGGTTTAATTACACCAAAGACAAAAATCATCTATGCGGAAACGCCTACCAATCCAGGTGTTGATGTATTGGATTTGGAGGAATTGGGTAAAATTGCCAAAAAGAATAATCTAATTTTAATCATAGATAATTGTTTTGCATCACCTTACTTGCAACAGCCTATTAAATTTGGGGCGGACTTGGTCATACATTCCGGTACCAAACTAATGGATGGTCAAGGTAGGGTTTTGGCTGGTATTACCGTAGGTAGTGCAGATTTGATGGATAAAGTATATCGATTCTCACGAATTACCGGTCCGGCACTTTCACCTTTCAATGCTTGGGTGCTTTCTAAAAGTTTAGAAACACTGGCAATAAGAGTCGACAGACATTGTGATAATGCTTTAAAGTTAGCCGAATATTTAGAAGCGAGCGATAAGGTAAATTGGGTAAAATATCCATTTTTAAAATCGCACCCTAAATATGAAATTGCAAAAAAGCAAATGAAAGCGGGTGGTTGTGTTGTAGCCTTTGAAGTTAAAGGCGGTTTAGAAGCGGGTAGGGAATTTTTCGATTCCATTAAACTATTGTCCCTTTCTGCCAATTTAGGAGATTCAAGAACTATCGTTACGCATCCGGCATCTACAACACATAGTAAATTAAGCGTAGAGGAACGTGCTGCAGTGGGCATATCAGATGGTACGGTCAGAATTTCTGTAGGCCTGGAACATATAGACGATATCATAGCGGATATTGCTCAAGCTTTAGGCTAAAGGATATTGTGATTAAAACAAAAAGCCCGGTACGTACCGGGCTTTTTGTTTGTTTTATATAAGGTGGGTTATTTTGTTAATGTCATATTATAAGTTGCACTAACGCTAGTTGTAGCACCAAAGAAATCTACAGTTTCATCCACTTCATATCGTAATGACATTTTACCATCTGTAAGTTCTGTAATGGTAAAGCCTACTTCTTCATCACCAGTGCCAAAATATAGGGTACTGCCATCTAGTCTCCATTCATCACTTTCAAAAAAGTCTTCACCGGTTTCTTCTTCAGTTGATGTTTCTCCCATAACCGTAGTGGTAATCACTGTGGTGTAAGAACCTTCACTGGTTACTATGTTAGGGTTTTCTGAAAAAGTAACTACGGTATCAAAATCTTTACCAACTGCGGTGAAAGTAGTGGGTATAGAAGTGCCGTCAAAATTAGTATCTGATCTACCATCTTTTGTTTCTAGGGCGGTCAGGTTCCAGGTGCCCGTAATTTGAGATTCACTGGCGTTGGTAACAGCATCTTCATCGTTAGAGCATGATAAGAACACCAAAGTAAATGCACTTAAAAGTGTAGATAATAAAATTTTTTTCATGATTTGGATTTTTAGGTTGCCCAGTATTAACGCTAAAATTGTCGTCTTAAGTATTTCTCCGATATTTTATTATTTGGCTATCTTAGCATCATGCTCTCGAAAAAGACAAAATATGGTTTAAAAGCGCTTTCTTATTTAGCGGCGCAAACAGACAAGCAACCTGTTCAAATTTCAGAAATTGCTGAGAAGGAGAATATCTCCCAGAAATTCTTGGAAAGCATTTTGCTAAGTTTAAGAAAAACAGGTTTTTTAGGCTCTAAAAAAGGTAAGGGGGGCGGCTATTATCTTTTAAGGTCACCCGAAGAGATTTCAATGACCGATGTTATGAGAGTGCTTGAAGGTCCTATAGCGATGGTGCCATGTGTTAGCCTTAATTTTTATGAGACCTGCGATGATTGTCCCGATGAAAACACATGCTCCGTACATAAATTAATGTTGCAAGTGCGTGATAGTGCCTTAGAGGTATATAGAAGCAATACTTTAAAGGATATCATTTCTTAGCGTTCAAAATTCATTCATTTTTTGGTTTACTGTAATTTAATATGTTGCGAAATATTAAATTTTTGCGTCCATTTGTTAATAATCTACTAAATCTATAGGGTAATGGAAATTTATCTGAATTTTTGGCGACTACTTTGAAAATATATACTATTTTTGAAAACTCTATTAAATTAGTAGGGTAATAAAAATTAAGTAAAAGATGATTGCAGATCAACTTGTTTTGAACAAAAAAGAGTCAAAGACTACCTATAAAGAAGATAAAACTTCAGAGAAGCCGCTACGTAGTATTGCAAAAGCGTTTAGTTGGAGAGTAATTGGTACGTTAGATACTTTGGTGATATCCTATATATTAACAGGTGAAATTTCTATTGCGGCCTCTATTGCCTCTATAGATTTTGTAACAAAAATGGTTCTGTATTTTTTTCACGAAAGAATCTGGAATTTAATAAAGTGGGGTAAATAGAAAAGAAAAGGATTATGGCATTGACAGAAGCACAAGTTCAACAATTGAACGTTCAGTTTAAAGGGATACCACCTCAAGAAATTATTTCTTGGGCAGTAAAACATGCTAAGGTTCCTGTAGTGACTACTAATTTTAGACCGTACGAAGTAGCTATTTTGCATGCTGTTTCAGAGGTGAGAAAAGATATTCCTGTAGTTTGGTGCGATACAGGGTATAATACTCCTAAAACCTATAAACATGCAGAAGAATTGACTGAAAGGTTGAATTTGAACATAAAATTATATGTGCCAAAACAGACTACCGCACATAGAGATGCCGTAATGGGTATACCACAAATAGATGATCCTAGGCATGCAGAGTTTACCGAGCAGGTGAAATTGGAACCTTTTAAAAGGGCAATGGCAGATTTTAAACCGGATGTTTGGTTTACTAACCTTAGAAAAGGGCAGACCGCACATAGGGATAGTTTGGATATATTGAGCCTAAGTAAAGATGGTGTATTAAAGGTGAGTCCGTTTTATCATTGGAACGATACTCAGCTAGATGCCTATTTGAAAAAATATGACCTACCTAACGAGCATAACTATTTTGATCCAACCAAAGTGTTGGCAAATAGGGAGTGCGGGTTACATAGTTAATTATAGGTGGTAGAAAAAATAAAGATAATTGATCTAAAAAAGTATAATGAGTAATACAAGCACGGAATTGGAGGCAACCCCTTCCTTAGACCTTTTAAAAGATACTTCTCATATAAATGCCCTTGAAAATGAGGCCATTTATATCATTAGGGAGGTTGCAGCTCAGTTTGAGAAGCCGGTACTTTTGTTTTCGGGAGGAAAAGACTCGATCACATTGGTACGTTTGGCACAGAAGGCATTTTGGCCATCAAAAATTCCTTTCCCTTTAATGCATATTGATACAGGTCATAACTTTCCTGAAACCATAGAATTTAGAGATAGATTGGTAGAGGAGTTGGGTCTGGAATTAATTGTACGTAATGTACAGGATTCTATTGATCAAGGTAAGGTGAAAGAAGAATCTGGTAGGTATTCAAGTAGAAATAGCTTGCAGACAACAACGTTGTTAGATGCCATTGAAGAATTTAAGTTCGACGCTTGTATTGGTGGAGCTCGTAGAGATGAGGAAAAGGCACGTGCTAAAGAACGTATATTTTCTGTTCGTGATGATTTTGGTCAGTGGGATGAGCGTAATCAGCGCCCAGAATTGTTCGATATGTTGAACGGGCAAATAGAATTGGGGCAGAACGTAAGAGTGTTCCCTATTTCTAACTGGACGGAGCTAGATGTTTGGTCGTATATCAAAGAGGAGCAAATTGAAATTCCTTCCATCTATTTTGCGCATAAGCGTAAAACCTTCTTAAGGGACGGTATGATCTGGTCTGCAGAAGATGGTATCGTATTTAGGGAAGAAGATGAGGTAGTGGAAGAGCGTTTGGTGCGTTTTCGTACTGTAGGCGACATGTCTTGTACGGCAGCCGTTCTTTCAGATGCAGAAACGATCGATAAGGTAGTAGAGGAAATTAGGGATTCATCCATTTCAGAGCGTGGTGCACGTATAGACGATAAGCGTTCAGAAGCGGCAATGGAAAAAAGAAAACAACAAGGATATTTTTAATCTGGTTGATAGTTGTTAGTTGTTCGTTGATAGTAGATCACGAATAAAACTAACAACCAACAACCGACAACGAACAACGAAATTGGAAGTACTAAAAATAGCAACAGCAGGTAGTGTAGATGACGGTAAAAGTACCTTGATTGGGAGAATATTGTATGATACAAAGTCACTGACCAGCGATAAATTAGAGGCGATAGAAAAGACCAGTAAGCAAAAGGGATATGATTATTTGGATTTCTCTTTGGCAACAGACGGTCTAGTAGCGGAACGTGAGCAAGGCATCACGATCGATGTGGCCCATATCTATTTCTCAACGGCAAAGAAAAGTTACATTATAGCAGATACACCTGGGCACGTAGAATATACGCGTAACATGGTAACTGGAGCTTCAACTTCACAAGCGGCGATCATTTTGATCGATGCACGTAAAGGGGTAATAGAGCAAACTAATAGACACTTTTTTATCAATAACCTATTACGCATAAAAGATGTAGTGGTAGCTATTAATAAGATGGATCTGGTAGACTATTCTGAAGAAACCTACAATGCAATTAAAGCTGATTTTGAGGCATTGATGGCAAAGAGGGATTATCAAGATCAGAAAATCACTTTTATTCCTGTAAGTGCTTTGAAAGGGGATAACGTAGTAAACTTGTCAGACAAGACCCCTTGGTATAAAGGGCAGTCTTTGTTAGAGCATTTTGAAGCATTGGATAGAAAGGATATTTTCAATGTGGGTACACCACGTTTTCCGGTGCAGTATGTTATCCGTCCAAAAACGGATGAGCACCATGATTTTAGAGGATTTGCTGGTAAAGTATATGGTGGCGAATTAAGCGTAGGCGATGAGGTAGTAGCGCTTCCATCACAGACACGCTCTAAAATAAAGGATATTTATTTTCATGATAAGAAATATAAAACGGCATCAAGGAGATCATCGGTAACCATAACATTGGAAGATGAAATTAATTTGAGTCGCGGAGATATGTTAGTGAAAGCGGGTGATCTGCCAACGGTAGACAAGCAATTTACGGCAACGATCTCTTGGATGGATTCATTGCCTTTGGCGGCCGGTAATAAATATATTGTTCAACATGGTGTCAATAAAGTATTGGCGAAGGTAGAGCAAGTGCACCATAAGATCGCTCCGGATTATTCTGGTATAGATGAAAAAACGGAGTCTTTGGGCATGAATGATATTGCTCAAGTGAGTTTCCGTTTAAATAAACCAATTTTCTATGATCAATTTAAAAATCACAGAACAAACGGTTCATTTATATTGATTGATACAAAATCCAACAGTACCGTAGGTGCAGGATTCATAAGTTAATAGAAACATGTCAATTTTATATTGACTGTTTTTATTAAGTCTATAAAATCTATAGGCAAAATATAGTAATAATTTATATCGGTATTTATACTGAACATTTAATACTAAGCAATGCAAAGTTTTAGAACAGAATTAGAAAATCAGGTAGTTGAAAAGGATATTCTTGAATTGGAACGTAAAATTCATGAGTTTCATGGTGGCAAGCTAGATGAAGAAAAATTTAGAAGTCTTCGATTGGCACGTGGTGTTTACGGACAGCGTCAAGAAGGGGTTCAAATGATTCGTATAAAGTTGCCTTATGGTAAGGTGACCTCTAAGCAGTTGCTTCGTATTTGTGATGTATCGGACGAATATTCTACAGGTAGATTGCATATTACCACACGCCAAGATATTCAGATCCACTATGTAGATTTGAATAGAACGCCGCAGTTGTGGGCAGAATTGGAGAAAGATGAAATTACCTTAAGGGAAGCCTGTGGTAACACGGTACGTAACGTAACCGCAAGTGAAACGGCTGGTATTGATGTTGATGAACCTTTTGATGTTTCACCATATGCACACGCATTATTTCAGTATTTCCTTAGAAATCCTGTAAGTCAAGAAATGGGACGTAAGTTCAAAGTTTCTTTTTCCGCAAGTGATGCAGATACCGGTTTGTCCTATATGCATGATTTGGGCTTTATTGCCAAAACACAAAATGGTGAAATAGGTTTTAAAGTAATGCTTGGTGGCGGATTGGGTTCACAACCAAGACATGCCGATGAGTTGTACAGCTTTTTGCCTGCGGATCAGATAATTCCTTTAATGGAAACCGTAGTTCGTGTTTTTGACCGTTACGGTGAGCGTAAAAGTAGAGCTAAAGCTAGAATGAAGTTCTTGTTGAAAGATTTAGGTCTTGACGGATTTAAGGAGCTTTTGGCGGTAGAGAAAACGGCGGTACCTTTTGATACTTTTCCAATAGACCCAGAAGCATATCCTAAGGTAAAGGTGTCAGAATTAGAGGTTCCGGCAGTAGAAATTAGTGACGTAAAAGCTTTTGAACAGTGGAAATCTACCAACGTAATACCACAAAAACAACCAGGTTATGTTGCTTTGGGTATTAAAGTGTTATTGGGTGATTTCTATACGGATAAAGCACGTTTATTGGCAAACTTGGTGCAGAAATATGCAGCGGGTGAGTTAAGATTATCATTACGTCAAAACATTTTAATTCCTTTCGTAAAAGAAGAGAACGTAGCATTCTTTTATACTGAATTGGAAAAGTTAGGTTTTGTTGAGGCTGGTTATAATAAGGCTCTTGATATCACTGCTTGTCCTGGTACGGATACCTGTAATCTAGGAATTGCAAGTAGTACGGGAATTGCAGAGGAACTGGAAAGAGTGATAAAAACAGAATACCCAGATTATATTAATAACGATGATGTTGTTATAAAAATCAGTGGTTGTATGAATGCCTGTGGGCAGCACAATATGGCAAATATTGGTTTTCAGGGCATGTCGGTTCGTACTAAGGATAAATTGGTAGCTCCTGCACTTCAGGTATTGTTGGGCGGTAGCAATGATGGTAACGGTAACGGTCGTTTTGCGGACAAGGTGGTAAAAGTGCCAAGTAAAAGAGGTCCGGAAGCATTGCGTTTGATCTTAAATGATTTTGATGCCAATGGTGGAGATCTATCGTTCCCGGATTATTATGCCGAAAAAGGACAAATGTATTTCTATGATTTTCTAACGCCATTATCATCAATAGATGATTTAACGCCAGAAGACTTTATAGATTGGGGTAATACGGAGCGTTATGAAAAAGCTATCGGTGTAGGTGAATGTGCCGGTGTTGTTATCGACTTGATCGCAACATTACTTTTTGAAAGTGAAGAAAAAATTCAGAATGCACAGGAAATGTTCGATGCCGAAAAATGGTCTGCCAGTATCTATCACGCATATTCTTCTATGGTAAACTCGGCTAAGGCGATGTTGACCGCAGAAAATACGAAAGTGAATACCCACGTAAGTATCATTAAGGATTTTGATGAGAAATTTGTTGCCGATGGCAGAATTGCCGTAGCTGGTGGATTTGAAAAATTGGTACTTCAATTAAATCAGAACGAACCAACAAAAGAATTTGCACAATCTTACATAAAGGATGCAAAAGAATTTTTAGAAACTGTTGAAAAGTTCAGACAGCAAGAATTGGCAGAAGCATAGAGAATGGCAAATCATTTACAACATATAAAGAAACCTAAATTGACCGTAGTTGGTGCAGGACCAGGTGATGTGGAGCTGATTACGTTAAAAGCGATCAGAACGCTGGAAAATGCCGATGTGGTTTTGTACGATGCTTTGGTGAACGAGGAGTTGCTGGATTATGCCAAGAATGCGGAATTGATTTTTGTAGGTAAACGCAAAGGATGCTATGCATATCAACAAGAGCAAATTAATGAGCTTATTGTAAGTAGGGCAAATTCTAACGGACATGTGGTACGGTTAAAAGGAGGGGATCCTTTTGTATTCGGTCGCGGTTCGGAAGAAATGGAATATGCCGTCTCGCATGGGTTGCAAGTAGCCATGGTACCTGGTATATCGTCAAGTTTAAGTGTGCCTGCATATCAAAACATTCCGGTAACAAAAAGAGGTTCTTCAGAAAGTTTTTGGGTAATTACAGGAACTACAAAAGAGCATAAACTATCAACAGATGTTGGCTTAGCTGCAAAAAGTAGTGCTACGGTAGTCATATTGATGGGGATGTCAAAACTCCCTCAGATAGTAGAATTATTTAAGTCTGAAGGTAAATCGGAATTACCTATAGCTATAATTCAGAACGGAACGCGAAAGAATGAAAAAATAGGAGTTGCGACTATAGATACCATAGTTGATATAGTGGAGAAAGAAAATCTTTCTAATCCTGCTATCATTATCATAGGAGAAGTAGTTAGACATCGTGAAGCGTTAGCGGAGGCAACTCATAAGTTTGCTGAAGAGCATGTCAGTTTTGTTGAAGTAAATAAAGCATAGCATATTTAGTAAAGGATAAGTATATAGAATAAGTGAAATTAAAAGAAGCTAAAAAGTAGTTGTATAGAATGATGTCAACTTTGTAGAATTACTTTTTACTAAAAAGAGAATTATGATTAAAACAGATATGCTCATTATAGGAGCGGGACCTACCGGATTGTTCACGGTATTTGAAGCAGGATTATTAAAGTTAAAAACGCATTTAATAGATGCATTGCCACAGCCAGGTGGTCAGTGTTCAGAAATATATCCTAAAAAGCCTATCTATGATATTCCTGCATTTCCAGAAATTTTGGCAGGTACTTTGGTAGATAACCTTATGGAACAGATAAAGCCTTTTGAACCAGGATTTACCTTGGGAGAAAGAGCGGAAACGCTAGATAAGTTAGAAGATGGTTCTTTTGTGGTAACTACCAATAAAGGAACAAAGCACAATGCGCCTGTAGTGGTAATTGCAGGTGGTCTAGGTTCTTTTGAGCCAAGAAAACCACCTATTTCTAATATTGTAAACTTTGAAGATACAGGTGTTTCCTATATGATCAAAGATCCAGAAGTATATCGCGATAAAAAAGTGGTTATTGCCGGTGGTGGTGATTCTGCCTTGGACTGGGCTATATTTTTGACCGATGTAGCGGCAGAAGTAACCTTGGTACACAGAAGGGATGAATTTAGAGGGGCATTGGATTCCGTTGAGAAAGCATCTGAACTGGCGAAATTGGGTAAAATCAAGTTGATTACCAAAGCTGAGGTAAAAGAGCTGCACGGTGAAAATGAACTTAAGGCAGTAGTTATTAAGCACACGGACAAGGAAAAAGAAGATACTTATTTAGAAGTGGATAATTTTATTCCTTTATTCGGTCTGTCTCCTAAATTAGGTCCTATAGGTGACTGGGGCTTGGAAATTCAGAAAAATGCAATTAAGGTAAATAACGCAAAAGATTATCAGACCAACATACCGGGAGTATATGCCATTGGTGATGTTAATACTTACGAAGGTAAGTTAAAATTGATACTTTCAGGTTTCCATGAAGCAGCGGTTATGTGCCAATATGCATACCAGCAGATCAACCCAGGTAAGCGCTTTGTAATGAAATATACAACCGTTGGTGGTGTTGAAGGTTTTGATGGTTCTAAGAAAGAAGCAAAGAAAGAAGTAGTACAAAGTATCGCATAAATTATATTATTTGAGTAGTACGGCCTCCGGATGCTTCAGACGTGCGGGGGCTTTTTTTGTGACATTTTTTAAGAATTTCGTTGGCTAAAAAAACCATTGAAGTCTTGGTAAAGAGCGAGTAGTGCCGTTACTTTGCAATTCGTTCCTAATTAAATTGTATTGTTATCAAGAAAGGCGGAGGGACTAGACCCTGTGAAACCTTGGCAACCCTTTCCGTAATGGAAAAGAAGGTGCTACATTCTATCCTAATTCAAAAGGACAGATAACTAAAGAAAGAACATAATTACCTTCCTTTCCTTACTTGATATCATATATTTTAAAGCGAACAAATAATTTGTTAAGCGTAAAATGAAGGATATAAAAGAAATTTTAAAAGAGCGTATTTTAATACTGGATGGTGCCATGGGTACTATGCTTCAACGTTATAAGTTTACTGAAGAAGATTTTAGGGGAGAACGCTTTAAGGATTGGGAACATCCGTTGCAAGGTAACAATGATTTGTTGTCGTTAACGCAACCCGATGCTATAGCAGATGTTCACCGTCAGTATTTTGATGCTGGGGCAGATATTGTAGAGACCAATACCTTTTCCGGAACTACGATTGCTATGGCAGATTATTTTATGGAAGATTTGGTGTATGAGCTTAACTATGAATCTGCGCGTATTGCCAAAATGGTAGCAGATGAATTTACTGCAAAAGAACCAAATAAACCTCGTTTTGTAGCCGGTAGTATTGGACCCACCAATAAAACGGCAAGTATGTCACCAGATGTAAATGATCCAGGTTATAGGGCTATTTCTTTTGATGAGCTACGTATTGCATATAAACAACAGGTAGAAGCTTTATTAGATGGTGGGTCTGATATTTTATTGGTTGAAACCATTTTTGACACGCTCAATGCCAAGGCGGCATTATTTGCCATAGAAGAAGTTAAAGAAGAACGAAATATAGATGTACCCATAATGGTTAGTGGTACTATTACCGATGCATCCGGTAGAACGTTATCGGGTCAAACGGCCGAGGCATTTTTAATATCCATATCCCACATTCCTATTTTATCGGTTGGGTTTAATTGTGCTTTAGGTGCAAACCAGTTGGTACCTCATTTAGAGGTGTTGTCCACCAAAAGTGAACATGCGGTCTCAGCGCACCCCAATGCCGGTTTGCCTAATGCATTTGGAGAGTACGACGAAACTCCTGAGCAAATGGCGGAACAGATCAAGGAATACGCGGAAAAAGGATTGGTAAATATAGTTGGGGGTTGTTGCGGAACCACTCCGGAACATATTACTGCGATTGCTGAGGTTGTGAAAAATTTTGCTCCGCGTCAGTTTTAGTTGTTGGTTGTTGGTTGTCTGTTGTTGGGTGGAAAAAATACGAATAATATGAAAGTCTATACGGAATTGGAAGTTTGGAAAGAATCAAGAATTCTTGTGAAGGATATTTATTCTATTACTAAATCTTTTCCAAAAGAAGAGATTTACGGACTTAGCAATCAACTAAGAAGATGTGCTGTATCTATACCGTCTAATATAGCTGAAGGTTGCGGACGAAGAACATCGGCAGATACAATTCAGTTTCTGCATATTTCAAGAGGGTCATTGTATGAGTTGGAAACCCAACTTTATATAGCTCTTGATTTAAATTATATAGAGAGAGAAGATTTTGAAGCTATTAATAAGAGAATTATTAGCTGTAAGAAATTGATAAATGGATTTATCAATTATTTTAAAAAGTGAAATAGATTTTATGAGCAATAGGTCTAAAATACCAACAACCAACAACCAACAACCAACAACTAGATATCTGCGGTTAAGCGGCCTAGAACCCCTAATTGTAACCCCGGAGACCAACTTCATAAACGTTGGTGAGCGAACAAACGTTGCGGGTTCAAAAAAGTTTCTTCGTTTAGTAAAAGAGGAAAAGTTTGAAGAGGCATTGGCAGTGGCTAGGGAGCAGGTTGAAAATGGTGCCCAGGTTATTGATATTAACATGGATGACGGATTGATCGATGGTAAACAGGCCATGGTGAAATTTTTAAACCTTGTTATATCGGAGCCGGATATTTCTCGTGTGCCTATTATGATCGACAGTTCTAAATGGGAAATCATTGAAGCTGGTCTGCAAGTTGTTCAAGGTAAATGTGTGGTAAACTCCATTAGCTTAAAAGAGGGCGAAGAGCAATTTATACACCACGCCAAACTCATAAAAAGATATGGTGCCGCGGTAATTGTTATGGCTTTTGATGAGGTAGGTCAGGCAGATAATTATGACCGTAGAATTGAAATAGCAAAACGTTCGTATGATGTTTTGGTGAACAAGGTATATTTTGCACCAGAGGATATTATTTTTGACTTAAATATTTTTCCGGTAGCAACGGGAATGGATGAGCATAAATTAAATGCTGTCGATTTTATTGAAGCTACAAGATGGGTCCGTGAAAACTTGCCACATGCCAGTGTAAGTGGTGGCGTTAGTAATGTTTCGTTTTCATTTAGGGGCAATAACCCGGTGCGTGAGGCTATGCACTCGGTCTTCTTGTACCACGCTATAAAAGCGGGTATGAACATGGGTATTGTAAATCCGAGTATGCTAGAGGTGTATGATGATATTCCTAAAGACTTATTGGAGTATGTAGAAGATGTTATTCTAAATAGGAGGGATGATGCAACGGAGCGCTTGCTGGATTTTGCCGAATCTGTAGTTGGTAAAACCAAGGAAAGTAAAATAGATCTATCGTGGCGAGAAGAACCTTTACAAGAGCGTATTACCCGAGCCTTGGTAAAAGGTATTGATCAATATATTATTGAAGATGTTGAAGAAGCCAGGTTGGCTGCCAATAAGCCAATTGAAGTTATTGAGGGCAACTTAATGACGGGTATGAACGTGGTGGGCGATTTATTCGGTAGCGGAAAAATGTTCTTGCCGCAAGTGGTAAAATCTGCACGAGTGATGAAGAAGGCGGTAGCTTATTTATTACCCTATATTGAAGAAGAAAAGTTATTGAATCCGCAAGTTGGAGATTCTGATAATGCCGGAAAGATTTTAATGGCAACCGTAAAGGGCGATGTTCATGATATTGGTAAAAATATTGTAGGTGTAGTATTGGCCTGTAACAATTATGAGATCGTTGATTTAGGCGTTATGGTGCCACCGGAAAAAATTATTGCAGCAGCTATTGAGCATAATGTAGATATTATAGGGCTTAGCGGATTAATTACCCCATCATTGGATGAGATGGTGCATTTGGCAAAGGAAATGGAACGTAAAGATTTCAGCATTCCGTTGTTGATCGGCGGTGCAACCACCAGTAAGGCACATACCGCGGTAAAGATCGATCCACAATATAAAGAGGCAGTAGTTCATGTAAACGATGCTTCTAGAGCGGTAACCGTGGTGGGCGATTTGTTGCAGAAAGAAACAGCTACGAGCTACAAGAAAAGTATAAAAGATGATTATGATGTGTTTAGGGAAAAGTTCTTGAACCGTTCATCTAGTAAAACATATAAGCCAATTTCTGCAGCACGGAGAAATAAGTTTAAAATAGATTGGAAAACTTCTGAAATTGTAAAGCCGAACAAATTGGGTATTCAGGTGATCGAAGATTTGGATCTGAATGTTTTGGTACCCTATATAGATTGGACTCCCTTCTTTAGAAGTTGGGAACTTCATGGTAAATATCCTGCAATATTGACCGATGAGGTTGTTGGGGAACAAGCAACCGATTTATTCGCAGACGCTCAAGCGATGCTGAACAAGATAATTTCCGAAAAGAAATTAAAGGCTAAAGGTATATTTGGACTGTTTCCTGCGAATTCCATTAATGACGATGATATTTTAGTCGAAACTAGTTCAAGTTTAGAAGGGAATACAGGGTCGCTTAGCGGAGCCGAAACAGATGGGAACTATACTTTCCGTACCCTTCGCCAACAATTAGAACGTAGGGAAGGAGTCGCAGATTATGCCTTGGCAGATTTTATTGCTCCAAAAGAATCTGGGAAACAAGACTACATGGGTTGTTTCTGTGTATCCACAGGTTTTGGTACGGCAGAAATGGCGGCGCAATATGAGAAAGACCTAGATGACTATAACTCCATCATGGTAAAGGCGTTGGCGGATCGTTTAGCCGAAGCATTTGCTGAATACTTGCATAAAGAAGTGAGAACAGCGCATTGGGGTTATGCCGCCAATGAAGATCTGAGCAATGAAGATTTAATCAAGGAATCTTATAAAGGTATTCGTCCTGCGCCTGGTTATCCTGCTTGTCCCGATCACTTGGAAAAATTGACCATTTGGGATGTTCTGAAAGTAAAGGAAACCATAGGTGTGGAGTTAACAGATAGTCTTGCCATGTGGCCGGCCGCATCTGTAAGCGGGTATTATTTTGGTAACCCGGAAGCCCGTTACTTTGGTCTTGGTAAAATAAAACTGGATCAAGTAAAGGATTTTGCGGAACGAAAGGGGATTTCGTTTGAAGAAGCCGAGAAATGGCTTGCACCAAATATAGTGGACTAATGCGTTAGGGATTGCAGCGGCATCTTTTTTTATTTCTGAACTGTGCCATTGTTAAGTAAAAAGAGTTGTGGAAATAGAGAAAATATAGCGAAAAGCCCGCCCGAACGCCCAAAGAAGAATTAAAGTAAATAAGCCTCTTGAAGGTTTGCTCATAACCAAGAGTAAAAGAATATAAAATGAAAGTTACAGACCATATCACCAATGCAAAGGGAAAAACACTTTTTTCTTTTGAGATCGTACCGCCGGTAAAGGGGAGAAATATTCAGGAATTATACAATAATATTGATCCTTTAATGGAGTTTAACCCTCCGTTCATTGATGTGACTACATCGCGTGAAGAAACTATCTATATTAAAAAAGAAGGGCTTTTAGATAAGAAGACTACACGTATGAGACCCGGTACTGTGGGTATTTGTGCATCTATTCAACATAAATATAATGTAGATACGGTGCCTCATGTGCTTTGTGGCGGTTTCACCAAGGAGGAGACGGAATACTTGTTGGTTGATTGTCATTATTTAGGCATACAGAATGTAATGGCTTTACGTGGTGATGCCCGAAGTGAGCAAAAGTATTTTGAACCTACTGAAGGGGGGCACCCGTTTGCAATAGATTTGGTAAAGCAGATCCAGGATTTGAATAAAGGTAAATATTTACATGAAACCGTGGAGAGCGAACACAGTAGTGAGTTCTGTATAGGGGTGGCGGGTTATCCGGAAAAACATTTAGAATCTCCATCATTACAATCGGACCTAAAGCGATTAAAGGAAAAGGTAGATGCCGGTGCGGATTATGTGGTTACGCAAATGTTCTTTGATAATAAAAAGTATTTTGAATTTGTAGAAGCAGCAAAGGAAATTGGAATTACCGTGCCTATTATACCGGGCATTAAACCAATTGCCGTAAAGAGGCACATGCAATTATTGCCGCAGGTGTTCAGAATAGATATGCCACAAGATTTAATAGAAGCTGTTGATGCTTGCGCCACCAACAAAGATGTACGTAAAGTGGGTATAGAATGGGCAATTCAACAATCTAAGGAATTAAAGGCGGCAGGTGTTCCTGTATTGCATTACTATTCTATGGGGAAATCCGATAATATTAAGGCGATAGCGGAAGCACTATTTTAAAGGTTTAGAAAGTATTTAGTAGAGCGTATTACGTACAAAATGTCCGATAATGATAATACTTTGAACTTAATACTTCGTACTTGATACTTATAACTATTTTTGCCTACAATGAATTTTAAGTTTCTAACCATTGTAATGCTATCGGTAAGTTTTGGCTTTGCGCAAGAAGGTACCGAGAAAAAGAAGTACACGCTTGATGCCAATCAGTTCTATGGTTCCATCATACTGCACAATCCAGATATTTCACATTTGATCACATCGCACCCGGCAGGGGTTATTTTAAGTTATAACCGCAAAACGTACGGGGAAGAAGAATGGGAAGAGTTGTATAATTATCCGGATTTGGGTTACTCCTTTATTTATCAGAATACGAACAACAGCACGTTGGGCGATAATTATGGTTTGTATGCGCACTACAATTTTTACTTTTTTAGGCGGAACATGCAATTACGCGTAGGGCAAGGTATTGCATACGCTACAAATCCGTACGATAAAGAGACCAATTTTAGAAATAATGCCTACGGCTCGGATTTTTTAAGTTCAACCTATTTAATGCTGAACTATCATAAAGAGAATATTATAAAAGGATTGGGTTTTAAGGCAGGTGTGTCCGTAATTCACTATTCCAACGCCAATTTTAGGGCGCCGAATACGTCTACTAATACCTTGGCATTTAATGCCGGTTTTGTATATGATTTGGATGGTGGTACTGAAATTGATTATGTACACAGGGAAAAAGAAAAATTGACTGAGCCATTGCGTTACAATTTTGCGTTGAGAGCTGGTTTAAACGAGAGTGATGTTATTGATTCCGGTCAATATGGCTTTGTAGTGCTTTCTGCCTATGCCGATAAAAGGGTTGGAAGAAAAAGTGCTCTTCAAGTGGGGACAGATGTATACTTTTCTAATTTTTTGAAAGAGTTGATCAGGTATCAAAGTATTGCTTTTCCAGAGAATAATGTGGATGCAGATGATGATTATAAAAGGGTAGGTGTATTTGCGGGTCATGAACTGTTCATTAATGAAATGTCCGTCATTTCACAATTTGGCTACTACGTGTATTATCCGTTCGATTTTGAAGGTCGCACCTATTTGCGTGTGGGATTAAAGCGCTATTTTGGAGATAGGGTTTTTGGGGCGGTAACCTTAAAGTCTCACGGCGCAAAAGCGGAAGCGGTAGAATTTGGGATAGGAATACGATTGTAGAAATATGATGTTAGAAAATAGAAAACATAAAATAGACATTTGGACAAAAGGGATGTGCCAAACATTTTTGACCTTCACTACTATGTTTGTTTTGCTGCTCATAGCTAATTCTTGCGATTCCGAAAACGCCTCAGATTGTTTTCAGAGTACAGGTGATATGATACGAGAGGAAGTTACAGTAGCTGAATTTACGAGTATTACCGCATTTGAGAATGTGACTTTGGTTATAAAACAAGGCGACACCCAAAAAGTAGAAATAGAAACCGGTGAAAATCTTAGAAATGAGGTTTCTGCTGTTGTAGAAGATGGTCAATTATTACTGACCGATACGAACGATTGTAATTATGTAAGAGATTATGCTACCACTACAATCTACGTAACTACCCCTAATTTGACCAGTATACGTAGCAGTACAGGTTTTCCTATTAAAAGTGACGGAGTTTTGGCTTTTGATAGCTTAAGATTGTTGTCGGAAAGTTTTACGAATCCGGAAGCAGAAACAACAGATGGGGAATTTGATCTAGATTTAGAAGTGGCTTCATTAAGTTTAACGGTTAACGGCATTGCCTATTTTAAGTTGAAAGGAACAGCGGAAAGTATGAGTATTACCATAGCTGCAGGTGATTCTAGAATTGAGGCTGAAACATTGATCACTGATCGGGTTACCATAAACCATAGAGGTTCAAATGATATTTTAGTGAATCCGCAAGAAAGTCTTGCCGGAGTATTAAGGGGTACTGGCGATGTACAAAGCTATAATCGCCCGGAAACCGTTGAAGTGGAAGAATTGTATAACGGAAGATTGATTTTTGTGGAATGAATCCCATTTTAAAATATCTGAAAAATGTATTCGCTACTAAACGAGTGTTGGGAGATGACCCGACTTTGACCGGATTAGTAATAGCAGATGCAGTTTTACAAGATATGTATGCCGATGATAAATTTCCAGGATTGGCAATTACGGTTTTAAAAGAAGGAATAACCATTTTCCAAAAAGGGTATGGGTATGCGGATTTAGATACCAAAAAATATGTAGACCCAAAATCCTCAATTTTTAGAATTGCAAGTGTATCCAAGCCTATAGCGGCTACCGCATTGGCACATATGGTGCAAGAAGGGTTGATCTCATTAGATGAATCTTTCTATACCTATCTGCCAGATTACCCCAAAAAAAAGTGGGATTTCACTATTCGTCAATTGGCTAGCCACACTGCAGGTATACGTGTGTATAAAGGCAAGGAATTCGCCTTGAACGAACCTTTTGGGATAAAGGATAGTTTGTCAATTTTTAAAAACGATCCGTTGGTATTTGAACCGGGTACCGAATATTTGTACAATAGTTTTGATTGGGTAATGATTTCGGCGGCCATGCAAGAAGCAAGTGGTATTCCGTTTGAAGCATATGTGCAGGAGAAAGTATTGGATCCCTTGGGAATGAAAAACACATATATACCAAGAAGGCATCCTGATGATAACCTTAAGCAATCGGATATAGATGTGAATGCTATTGCAACATTAGAAGCACAAAACAATGTAACTGCATTTTATACCAAAAGCATTTCCGGGTTTAGAAAAGCGACTCCCGTAGATATCTTTTATAAGCTTGCTGGTGGAGGTTATTTATCAACTTCAGAAGATATTGCAAAATTCGGGCAAGCATTTTTAGATGAGAAAGTAGAAATCGAAAAAGATATTTTGAATCAATTTTTAACTGCTCAGCTAGTAAACGGTAATTCTACATACTACGGTTTAGGTTGGCAGGTAAGTGAAGATGCCAAAGGGCGTAAGTTTTTTGGACATGTGGGTAGTGGGGTAGGTGGGTATTCCAATTTTTTCGTGTATCCAAAAGAGCAATTGGTGTTTTCAATTCTGATCAATAGTACAGACCCTAAAGTACAAGAAGATCTTGATGTTGTGATAGATTCTTTTTTTGATGAGCTTGATTACAACTGATTTAATGTTTTTTAAAATTTAAAGAAAGGGTATATTAGTCTCGCTAACCGTGAGATTTTTAATACAGAATGAGCTTACCACCAGAAACCACCCCAGTTGAAGAGAAAAAAAAGAACATAAAATGGCTTCAACGACTTAAAGAAGAAAGTTGGGAAGCAGAATTGCTAGTTTCTGCAATTGCCATTTTTGGAACGTTTCAACTATTTGGTTTAATAGAATGGGCTACAAATAAATACATTGATCTATTACCTGTTGAGCAATACATTTATGGGTATATGATTGTTTTTTTAGGCTTGTTGGCTATTAGTATTCTGGTCTCTATGTTCGTAATTCATTTCGTTTTACGAGCGTATTGGATTGGATTAGTGGGGTTGAATTCTGTTTTTCCAGATTATAGTATTGAAGATAGTGTATACTCTAAAATTTATACCGAGAAGATTTTGTCCATACTCCCAAAGCAACAAGATACTATTCAAAAGGTAGATGAATTGTGCAGTGTAATTTTTTCTTCAGCATTTACTATTCTATTGATTTACTCTTACATGTCTTTGTTTTTAAGTATTTATATGCTGATATATAATTTGTTACTGGATTATGTGCCAAGTTATATACTGTTAATACCTTTATTTATAATTTCAGGTCTTCTTGTATTACAAATGATTTTTAGTGTCATCGGAAATTTAAAAAAGTACAAGTCTAATGTAATGGTACAAACTTGGATGTTTAAATTGGTCAAATTTACATCAATGGTTACCTATGGTCCTTTATACCGTAATTTACTGCAGGTTTCAATGGTTTTTGGGTCTAATTTTAAGAAGAAAAAGTCTTTAGTTTATCTCGTGCTATCGTTTTTTGCATCAGGCATATTTTTGACATTAGTGAAATTTCAAGATACCAATATTCCTCATTTGATTTTTCCAAAAGATCATGATGTAAATCTAATGTACTTGAGTTATTATAGTGATCAAAACCCTGATGAATCATTTTTGTTGACTCCACAAATACAGTCTGATATTATAATGGGTGAGACTGTAAAGCTGTTTATTCCTGTATTTCATCATGAATGTAATTATCAAGCTGCTACTTGCGGCGAATATCAAGAAGACGATAGTTTGTCCAATGAACAGGAAAGAGTTAAATCTAGAAAATTTTATCTTGATTGTTATGAAAAATATCATAAGGTTACCCTCAATGGTACTTTGTTAAATATTGATTTTCTAAAGAAAGACCATGCCGTTTCAGAACAATTTGGTATTGTAGGTTTTATCGACAAAGAGTTATTGAAAAAAGGTTATAATACCCTGTTGGTCACTAAAACGTTAGGTGATGTTAAAGAATTTAAATGGTCTATTCCCTTCTATTATCAGCCCAATGCACAATTAAAGTAACTTTTTAACGCTATGAGATTATCAAATTTAAATTTATTGACATGAAGGTAAAGTGTTTTTTAATTGTATTGTTTGCAATGGCTATAAACGTTTCTGCACAAGAAATTACGACGTTTACGGGCATATGGGGAATGGAGTATTATCAAGACGATAAGGAAATTACCAAGAAGGAAGTAATGGAATTATTTTCTAGTAATGATGAAATTTATAGCGACTGGAAAAAAGCTGACACAAAAAAGAGTATCGCTACCATTGCTTTAGTCGGAGAAATAGTTGGAGTAACCTGGGGCTCGGTAGAATTATTTAACAATGACCCTTTTGTAAGTGACAGGGATAAAGCGAGAAAGGCAATTGGACCATTGTTGGGTGGTATTGGCTCTGGTATAATTGCTATTATATTTTTGAATGGTTCTTATAAGGCAAGAAAACAAGCAATACTTGCTTATAATAAGCAATTTGATGATAAAACGGCTTTTAAACTTAGACCGGTATCTAATGAGAATGGACTAGGTATTGCACTTAGATGGTAAGAGGTTTAAAATTTTAACACAAAACCTCCACTTTTTGAGAAAGAAATTGATTTTTATAAAAAAATAATATCCAAAACAGCCATTTTTAAATATAATTACTACATTAGCCACAGATTACAAAAGTGATGACAAAACAATATTTCTGGAACGGTTTTTATTTTTACTTCTTTTTTAAGAGAGGTACGGGACTGTTGTAGTATATTTTAAATATAAAATAGAATCTAAGTTCCGATGTACATCGGAACTTTTTTTTTGAATAAAACGGAGCAAAAGTGAGTCTAAAAATAGCCATACAGGGAATAAAGGGCAGTAACCACCATCAAGTGGCAAAAGATTGTTATGGTGATGATATTGAGTTGGTAGAATGCCTTTCTTTTGATGTTCTGGTAGATAAGTTGTTAAACAAAGAAGCGGATCAGGGTGTTATGGCCATTGAAAATTCCATTGCAGGATCGATCATTCCTAATTATGCTTTGGTAAACCATAATGACCTACATATCATTGGGGAGTATTATTTAAACATCCATCACAACTTAATGGTATTAAAAGGCCAGAAAATTGAGGATATTACAGAAGTAAGTTCACACCCAATGGCACTATTGCAGTGTAAGGAATATTTTAGACAATATCCGCATATAAAATTGGTGGAAGACGTAGATACGGCAGAGACCGCAAAGCGAATTCAAAAAGAAAAACTTAAGCATGTAGCGGCTATTGCTCCTAACGTTGCAGCAGAATTATATGGGTTGGACATCGTAGCGAACGATATACAAACCATTCAAAATAATGCCACGCGTTTTATCATTGTAAAAACAAAAAATGATGCACTGCCAGAGGCAGAGATCAGTAAGGCGTCTTTACGGTTTTTAACCGACCATAAAAGGGGTAGTTTGGCGGCAGTGCTTAATGTTATGAGCGATTGTAGATTGAATTTAACCAAAATACAGTCGTTACCGGTGATAGAAACACCTTGGAAATATGCTTTTTTTGTTGATGTAACTTTTAATGATTATGCAGATTTTACGAAGGCTAAAAGTCTATTGAACATCATGGCGGAAGACTTTAAGATTTTGGGTGAATATAAAAATGTAAGACAATGATACGTACTGCCAAAAGGTTAGATACCATACAGGAATACTACTTCTCAAAAAAATTGAGAGAAGTTCGTGGTTTAATGGCACAAGGTAAACCTATCATTAATATGGGTATTGGTAGTCCTGATCTGGCTCCGTCCCAAGAGGTTTTAAAAGCCATACAAGCAGCAGTGTTAGAGAACGGTGCGCACCAATACCAAAGTTACCAAGGCTTGCCTCAGTTAAGAGATGCCATAGCCAATTTTTATAGGAATAAATTTGGTGTTACCGCAGACCCAAATACCGAAATTTTACCATTAATGGGGTCAAAAGAAGGTATAATGCATATAAGCCTGGCTTTTTTGAACGAGGGTGATGAGGTATTGATACCAAATCCCGGGTACCCAACATACACCTCTGTAACCAATTTGGTAGGGGCCGTGCCAAAATACTATGATTTAACCGCTGATAATGGTTGGTTTCCAGATTTGGAGGCATTGGCAAAGCAAGATTTATCAAAGGTAAAGTTAATGTGGTTAAGCTATCCTCATATGCCAACAGGTGCTACGGCAACCAAAGAGCAGTTTATAAAGATGGTGGCATTTGCCCAAGAGCATGATATTTTATTGGTGAACGATAATCCATATAGTTTTGTTTTAAATGACGAACCTGCCAGTATTTTAAGCTTGCCCAATGCAAAAAAGGTGTGTTTAGAATTGAATTCTTTGAGTAAAACGTTCAACATGGCCGGTTGGCGTGTAGGTTTTGTTTTGGGTAGCAATGAGCATATCAATGCTATTTTAAAGGTGAAGAGCAATATGGACTCCGGTATGTTCTACGGCATACAAAAAGGAGCAATTGCCGCCTTGAATAGCAGTGATGACTGGTTTAAGGAACTAAATGAAGTTTATGGTAAGCGAAGAGAATTGATCTATAAGTTGGTAGACAAGCTTGGCTGTTCATATGATCGTAACGCTGTAGGCATGTTCGTTTGGGCTAAATTGCCGGCAGGCAGTGTATCATCAGAAGAGTTCATAGATGATATTTTATATAAGAAAGATCTGTTTATTACGCCAGGAACCATTTTTGGGAGTAATGGTGAAGGCTATATTCGTTTTTCACTATGTATAACGGAGCATAAGATAGAAGAGGCAATTAAAAGATTTGAATAATAGGTCTTAAGACTAAAGCGTAGCTTTAAAATGAATGTATTTGTAATAGGTATCGGTTTAATAGGAGGTTCTTTGGCGAAAGACATAAAGTCGGCATTCGACAATGTTACCGTCTATGGCATAGAATCTAATGAAGCAAACTTAGCTGAAGCATTGTCTTTGGGTATTATAGATAAGAAAGCTACCTATCAAGATTTGCAATTGGCAGATATGGTCATTGTAAGTATACCGGTAGATGTTATGGTTACCGAGCTTCCTGTTATATTGAATGCCGTTCATGAAGATTGTGTTGTTTTTGATGTTGGGTCTACCAAATCCATGATTTGCAAGGTGTTGGAAAATCATCCTAAGAGAAGAAATTTTTTGGCATGCCATCCTATTGCCGGAACGGAGTTTTCGGGTCCGTCCGCAGCGATCAACAATTTATTCAAAGACAAAACAAATATTATTTGTGAGGTAGAATTAACGGCATTTAAGCTCCAAGAAAGAGCGTTAAAAGTTTTTCAAGCTATTGGCATGAGAATACGTTATATGAACCCTGTTGCTCATGATAAGCATATTGCATACGTATCGCATTTATCGCACATAAGTTCGTTCATGTTGGGTAAAACAGTGATCGAGAAAGAGAAGAACGAGCGTGATATTTTTGACATGGCCGGTAGTGGGTTTGAAAGCACGGTGCGTTTGGCAAAGAGTTCTCCTGCCATGTGGACACCTATTTTTAAACAGAATAAAGAGAATGTGGTGGAAACTTTGGAGGAGTACATTCAAAATCTAACCGCATTTAAGGAATTGTTGTTGAAAGATGATTATGAGGGCATTTATAATGAAATGAATAATACGAATAAGATTAAAGGAATATTAAAAAGAAATACCGTTAAACAAGAAATAGAATAAGTAAAAATGGAAAATTCAAAACAAATGAGAACATGGTTGGATGATTTAAACCTTGACCATCCACTAGTAATAGCAGGGCCATGTAGTGCGGAAACCGAGGAGCAAGTGTTAGGTATAGCACACTCCCTAAAAGATACCGATGTAAACTATTACAGAGCAGGTATATGGAAACCACGTACTCGCCCAGGAAATTTTGAAGGTGTAGGAGCTTTGGGGCTTAAGTGGCTTCAAAAGGTAAAGGCTGAAACAGGTATGAAAACGGCTACCGAGGTGGCTAACCGTGCTCATGTAGAATTAGCTTTAGAGCATGATATAGATTTATTATGGATAGGGGCACGATCAACTGTTAGTCCGTTCATCATGCAAGAATTGGCAGATGCACTTGAAGGTACGGATAAGATTGTATTGGTGAAGAATCCTGTAAATCCAGATTTAGCTTTATGGTTAGGCGGTATTGAAAGGCTACATACGGCAGGTATTAAAAAGTTGGGTGCAATTCATAGAGGATTCTCTACATATGAGAAAACCAAGTATAGAAATATACCGGAATGGCAAATGGCGATCGAATTTCAGAACAGATTTCCAGATTTACCTTTGATCAACGATCCATCCCATATCACAGGTAAAAGAGATATGATCTTTGATGTTTCTCAGACTGCTTTAGATTTGAATTTCGACGGATTAATGATCGAAACGCACCATGATCCTGATAATGCATGGAGTGATGCCGCTCAACAGGTAACTCCAGAGAAATTGGTTCAGATTATGAGAGACCTAAAAATTAGAAAAGAGAGCGATCCAGAGGCGGAATACAATTCTCAATTAAGTAACCTTAGAGCACAGATCGATGTTATTGATAACCAATTGATCGAGACTCTAGGTAAAAGAATGAAAGTTTCTGATAGTATAGGTGAACTTAAAAAGCAAAAGAACGTTGCCGTACTACAATCTAATAGATGGAACCAAATTCTAGGAGCAATGATTCTTGAAGGGGAAAGTAAGGGACTTAGTGAAGAATTTGTTCTTCGTATGTTCAAGGCTATTCACCAAGAGTCTATCAACCACCAAGAAAAGATAGTGAACGGTTAAGGTTTACATAACTTTATAAATACAAAACATCCGTAATATGCGGATGTTTTTTTATGCCTTAATTTTAATAAGTAAGAAAAATAATACATTTTAACAATATCCTTAATTATGAACCGTTAGGGGTCTAAAGAACCATTTTAACCAATCAAAAAGTATGAAGAAAGTAGTATTGTTTACGTTCATGTTAATGGCATCATTTGCTGCAAAAGCCCAATCGTATATAGGCTTTTTAACAGATAATTACAGTGGTGTCAATAGTGTGATCTCTAACCCTGCAAATATTGCAGATTCACGTTTTAAAACAGATATTAATTTAATAGGAGCTAGTGGTTTTTTAGCTAATGACTATGTAGGTGTTGGGTATTCTGATTTGGTTTCCAGTGATTTTGACTATGATACAGATGCATTATTGACCCTTTCGGATAACAATAGTTTTTCTGGTAACGTAGATGTGTTAGGTCCTTCGTTTATGTTTAATGTTGGTAGAAAATCTTCTATTGCCATATTTACAAGAGCAAGAAGTTTTGTGACAGGAAATGAATTTAATGGAGAAAGTATTGATGACCTTGACGATAGTATTGATGAAAGTCAAGACTTTTTGGTAAACGAAGGTGATTTCTTTGCCGCCGGTCATGGTTGGGCAGAAGTGGGGATCACGTATGCACAAGAATTAATGAATAAAGAGGAGCATTTCTTAAAAGGTGGTCTGTCATTTAAATATTTGAAAGGATTTGGTAATGCCTATGTGGCCGGTAGAAATGTAACTATTGATTATGATGCGGATGGCGCTACATTACCGGATAATTCTACTATTGGAACTTTATCATCTACAGGAGATTTAATTTATGGGCGTGCCGATCAGTATGATGTAGAAGACTACGATTATGAAGTGCCAGATGCAAACGGATTCGGGTTTGATCTAGGTTTCGTTTATGAATGGAGACCATATTATGAAGATTATGTGGTAACGGATGTTGATGGAGAAAAAACCGTCATGAAAGATAAAAATAAGTATAAACTAAAATTTGGCTTGTCACTTACTGATATTGGTGCTGTAAACTATAAAGGTAGTTTGGTAGATACCTATAATATCAATAATACCATTACACAAGACGATTATGATAATATAGAGGATTCAGATGATCTTCAAAATTTATATACGTTTACACAGACAACAGAAGATTTAAAGGCGGGTTTGCCAACTGCATTACATTTTAATGCAGATTGGAATATTAAAAATCATTTTTATTTGAATTTCAACACTGATATCTCTATGCGTTCTGCAGGTGAGAATAATTTACGAACTGCAAACGTATTATCATTGACTCCACGTTTTGAGAGTAAGTGGTTCAGCTTCTATTTGCCTGTAAGTAGCTATCAATATAGTGGTTTACAAGTAGGTGCAGGCTTACGTGCCGGTCCTCTTTATCTTGGGTCGGGATCATTGATCTCTACATTTACAAAAAATGAAATACAAGGAGCAGATGTATATGCAGGGTTGAAAATTCCGGTGTACTATGGTCAGCCAAAAGATTCAGATGGTGATGGTATTCCAAATAAAGAAGATGGTTGCCCAAAAAAGGCAGGACCAATAGAAAATAATGGTTGCCCATGGGGAGATACTGATGGCGATTCGGTATTGGATAATGAGGACCAATGTCCAGATGAGGCAGGTCCTGTAGAAAACAATGGTTGTCCTTGGGTAGATACGGATGGAGATACCTTGTTGGATAATGAAGATCAATGTGTAGATGTAGCCGGACCTGTAGAGAATAATGGTTGTCCTTGGCCAGATAGTGACGGAGATTCAGTTTTTGATAAAGATGATAATTGTCCTGATGAAATGGGTACGGTAGCGAATAACGGTTGTCCAGAACCGGTTGTTACGGCTGAGGTTCAAAAGTCATTGAACGAGTATGCAAAAACTATTTTGTTCAACACAGGAAAATCAACATTAAAGGATGAGTCAACACCGGTATTGGTTGATATCATCGGTATTTTAAACGAATATCCCAATGCAAATTTCACTATTGAAGGGCATACGGATAGTATAGGTTCAGAAGCTACCAATCAAAAATTATCGGAGAAAAGAGCTCAAGCTCTACAATTTTTAATAGATGGCGGTATTTCATCAGCAAGATTGACCGCTATTGGTTATGGGGAAAGTAAGCCAATTGCTACCAATATGTATAAAGACGGTAGACAGAAAAACAGACGTGTTGAGATTAACTTGGCACAGTAGCTATCCAAAGATTTAGTACTAAAAAAAGCCCGGTAAAACCGGGCTTTTTTTATGTATATTAGTGCTATCTTTTAAAGATATATCGGGTAATGAAAATACCTTGTCCGTCTGTGTTACCGGCATCAGCTTCTACACCACTGGTTACAAAAACAAGTTCCCATCCATTTTGTGCCATATCACTTAGTTTAGATGAAATAAGTGCATCGTTTGCCGCAATGTTCTGAAAGCGAATACCGGCCACATTATAGAAATTAAGCAATTTGGTCTCTTCAAAATCCTTTACGCGAATATCACTGCGTTTAGATTTATTTCTGGTATTATCTTCCTCGGTCTGTTCAGAGGTGAACTCCTTAAAATCTCGATCTGCATTGGCATCTATAATTCGTGATCTTCCTAGTCCGCTAGGTACTATAGATTCTACACTGGTAACAACTTTGTATTCCTGTGCTGTAGATGTAGTAATTGCAGTAAAGGCAAATAGGGCAAGTAAAATGATTTTTTTCATGATGATGGTTTTTTACATTGATTTAAAGATTGTACGGTGAAAATATAAGGTATAATTAAGAATGTAAAGAATACTACTTTATATCATTGTAAATTGATGTTTTACCAATATAATGGCTTAAAAAAAAGTCCCGATGCTTTTAGCATCGGGACTACCAATAAAATTATGTTTTGTTTCTATTGAATAGAGAAATCAAATACAGATTGGTTTTCTCTACCTTGTGGAACCTGACCTTGGTATATAAAGCAATATTCTCCTGGTTCTAACGTATCTGGAGTAACTTTGAACTTGTTACCTTCAATTTCTTCGATAGCAAAATTTAATGCATATTTTGGATCAATACCGCTGCTACTGGTGATCCAGCTACTTTTTCCGGTGATAACTTCTCTAAGGTTCTTTTTCTCTTTAACGGTAAGTTTTACCAAAACAAACTCATTAGGGTTACTTGCCATTCTAAACCACCAGTTAAAAATACCGGTATCTCCACCTTGGTTGTTCTGCATATTATCAACTTCTGTAACACTTGGGTCAAAGATGAACGTAAATTCTGGTCTGCTTTGGCGAATTACATTGTTGGATTGTGTTTTAGGTAACTGAGCCTTCTTTTTAGAATTGATCAATCCAGATACCAATTTCTGCGCCACTTGGTTAGAATTTGAACCAGAGAATACACTTGGTTGTATTAATTTATCTTCACCGCTAGCATCGGCATAGTAAATACCAGTTTTAGATTTTGTGTTTTGTTTTGATTTATCCATGATCAAGGATAATATTTCAGAAGAAACCCCTGCATTTTTCATAGCGCCTAGAGCGGAAATAGAAGCATCAAATTTAACATCCGAAGTGTTTATTTTATCTATGATCATATAATCGTCGAAACCTAGTTCAACCATTTGTACTACAGATTCGTTTGTAATAGTTTCTTGGGCAGTTCCAAAAGTTATGGCTGATAAAGCTAACATCAGCAATGATTTTTTGATGAATTTCATTTTCTTGATTTTGGTTGTTATTTAATGTTATAGTTCTAAATTCAAATTTATGTTAATTTTTATATTTAAAGCAGTTACTTTGTATAAATGGAAGGATTTTTGGGTAAATGGTAGGAATTGTTTATAAATCTACGGGTAGTTGGTACACTGTTAAGGCAGAAAATGGTGATTTCTATGAATGTAGAATAAAAGGTAAGTTTAGGATCAAGGGTATAAAAAGTACGAACCCTGTAGCGGTTGGTGATCAAGTACGCTTTGAGGTGGAGACTATTGGAGATGATACCAATGGTATTATCAATGAAATAGAAGATCGTAAAAATTATATAATTCGTAAATCTGTAAACCTGTCTAAACAGACACATATCATTGCTGCCAATTTGGATCAGGTTTTTTTATTGGTAACATTGAACAATCCGCCTACATACCCAGTTTTCATAGATCGATTTCTGATCACTGCAGAAGCCTATGAAATTCCGGTTGTTCTACTTTTCAATAAAGTAGATACTTATGCCCCGGAAGAATTAGATGAGATAAAGTTTTTGGCGGCCCTTTACCGCAATATTGGGTATACTTGTTTGGGTATTTCTGCGGCAACGGGCAAGAACGTTGATAAGGTGAAAGAAATGATGATCGGTAAAACATCAATGTTCTCGGGTCATTCTGGTGTTGGTAAATCTACCTTGGTCAATGCTTTGGAGCCAGAGTTGGATATTAAGACCAAACAAATTTCTCAACAACACGCACAAGGGCAACATACCACCACTTTTGCGGAAATGTTCGATCTTAGTTTTAATGCTCGCATTATTGATACCCCAGGTATTAAAGGTTTTGGTATTGTAGATATGGAAAAGGAGGAGATAGGCGATTATTTTCCAGAATTTTTTGAACTAAAGCAAGATTGTAAATTCAATAATTGTATTCATGTAGACGAGCCAAAATGTGCCGTTAAAGATTCCTTGGAAACTGGTGATATAGCTTGGAGCAGGTATAACAGTTATCTGCAGATGATCAAAGGAGAAGATGAGAATTATAGGGTAGATATACACGACGATAAAAAATGAAAACAGTAATACAACGTGTTGCCAAAGCTAGCGTAACGGTCAATGGCGAAAAGATAAGTGCTATTGACAATGGGCTTTTAATTTTAGTGGGTATAGAAAATGCAGATGCTCAAGATGATATTGATTGGCTTACGAACAAAATAGTAAACCTTCGTATTTTTAATGATGAAGATGGTATAATGAACAAATCGCTTGTAGATGTAAATGGTGATGTCATTGTGGTTAGCCAGTTTACTTTACATGCAAGTACTAAAAAAGGGAATCGACCTTCTTATATAAAAGCGGCAAGACCAGATGTTGCCATACCCCTGTATGAAGCCTTTATTACTACTTTGGAATCTAAATTGGGTAAGAAAGTCGGTACCGGAGAATTCGGTGCGGATATGAAGGTTGAATTATTGAATGATGGTCCTGTGACCATTTTAATGGATACTAAGGATAAAACTTAGAATTCAATAGATTTTCTGTATTTTTTGTAAGAAATCTACTGTTTTTGTCGTTAAGGTAAAAACCAGCCTACCAAATTATATGCGCTTATCTTTTTTAATACTAATGTTCGTGGTAACTCTTGCCATGAATGCACAAGAGTACAGTTTTGCGAAAATAGAGCCCTCCCTTTTAAAGAATGCAGATGCAGTTGTTCGCTTAGATGAAAGCACTGTTTTACTTAAATCTTCTGATTTTATGGAAGTTAAGTCTAAAAGGGTGGTCACCGTTTTGAATGAAAGTGGATCTAAACATATAAATGCGACAGTATTTTACGATAAAGAGAAATGGATAAAAAATCTTGAAGCCATAATACTTGATGCTAATGGTAAAGAAATAGAAAAGTTTAAAGAAAAAGATTTTATTGATCAAACGGCTACAGGTGAAGGAACTTTGTATTCTGACTCTAGAGTCAAATACCTAAAATACACACCTGTTAAATATCCATACACGGTTGTTTTAACCGAAAAATACACGACATCTGACACCGCATTTATACCACGTTGGTTTTTTCTGGACGGTTATAGGCTTAGTGTCGAAAAAAGTGAATTTAAGTTGAATTTACCTTCAACCATGAAATATAGGTATAAGGAGAATAACCTAGATTCTTTTAATGTGAAACGAACGGTAAATGAGTCTGGCGTAATGTATAGTGCCGTAAATTTAAAAGCGCTAGAGTCAGAAGATTTTGATCCTGAGTTTAGAGATTTTATACCTAATGTCCAATTCGCACTAGAAAATTTTCATTTAAAAGGGGTGGACGGTCATGCTACTTCATGGAAAGAATTCGGAGGTTGGATATACAATTCTCTATTAAAGGGTCGGGGAGAACTTAGTGCTGCAACCATTCAAAAAGTTCAAACTTTAGTAAGGGGGATAGATGACCCAAAAGAAAAGATAAAAATAGTATATCAATTTGTTCAAGATAACACCCGGTATATCAGTGTACAAATGGGTATAGGCGGTTGGGAGCCTATTAGTGCCATTGAAGTAGATAGAGTAAAGTATGGTGATTGTAAAGGTCTAACGAATTATACCATGGCATTGTTAAATGTTGTTGGTGTGGAATCTTATTACACCATAGTTTATGCCGACCGTAGTATGCGAAGTTTAGATGCTGATTTTCCTTCTTTACAAGGAAATCATGTATTCTTAAATGTGCCCTTGGAAGGTGGGGAATTGTGGTTGGAGTGCACTAGTCAAATTGTTCCCGCAAACTTTTTAGGAACTTTTACAGATAACAGAAATGTGTTAAAAGTTGGTCCAAATGGTGGTGAGATGGTAAAGTCCAGACAGTATTCGCCAGAACAAAGTAAGCAAATTACAAGCGCTAAAATTACAATTAGCGAAAGTGAGATTAAAGCGCAAGTTGAAATAAAAAGTACAGGGATACAGTATAACCAAAAATACGGGTTGTCAAGTGAAAGTAAAGAAGATGTAGAGAAATATTACAAAGACTATTGGGGCTATGTTAATGATGTTCATATTCTAAACCATAATATCTTAAATGACAGGGATAAAATTATCACAACAGAAAATGTTGATATTATAACATCTGGTTATTTGTCAAGGGCAGGTGACCGTCTACTTTTTGCGCCAAACATGCTAAATAGAAATGAATATGTTCCCAAAAGGAGTAAAGATAGAAAACGCGATGTTGTAATTAAAAGAGGGTATTTAGATGAAGATGAGTTCCTAATAGATTTACCGGACAACTACGGGTTAGAATCTGGTTTAACGGCAATAGACTTAAAAAATAATTTTGGAGAGTATTCAGTTAGTTTAACTAAGGTTTCAGAAAGTCAGTTCAAATACAAAAGAAGATTATTGATTAAACCTGGAGTTTTTTCAAAAACAACTTATAACGACTATCGTAATTTCAGAAAAGAAATAGCAAAATCAGATAAGAACAAGATTGTCCTACTGAAAAATAACACCAATTAAAACCATTCGATTTTTATGACTATTGACAATAATTTTAAATCCAACAAAAAAAATTATATACTGATTTCCCTAATTTTTATATCTACCTTTTTAGTAGCTCAAAACACTGATTACGGTAAGGTTTCAAAAGAAGAATTGTTACAAGACTTTAATTCAATAGATAGCACAGCATCTGCAGCGTATTTGTATAAATACAGAAAAACGTATTTCAACTATGTTTCAGGTGTCGGTTTCAGTTTAATTACCGATGTGCATGAACGAATTAAGATTTATAATAAAGAAGGATTTGAGTATGCCACCCAAAAGATACGATTATATAAAGATGGTAATGAAATTGAGGATTTAAATAAGCTTAAGGCTAAAACATACAATCTAATAGATGATAAAATAGAGGAGACTCCATTAAAAAAAGACGGGAAATTCAAAAATGAAATATCGGAGAATATTAATGAGGAATCATTTACAATGCCAAATATAAAAGAAGGGTCAATAATAGAATATAAGTACAGTATAACTTCTCCCTTCATATACAACGTAGATGAATTTATCTTTCAGCATGATATTCCAGTGAATAAAATAGAAGCTTTTTTCGAAACTCCAGAATATTTTGTTTTTAGAATGAATGTTAAGGGATTTTTGAATGTAATGCCTAAACGAGAGCAATTTAATAAGTCGTTAGATTATACTCAGCGTGTTGCATCTGGGGGTACAACTAATGCAGGAGCTGGTCAAGGTCTTGGTAGGACTACTCAAGTAAGAGGTAATGTGAAATATGTTAGCAATGTAATTAGCTTTGATTTAAATAATATTGAACCACTTAAAGAAGAACCATTTGTAAATGAACTTAGTAACTATAGGTCAGGGGTTAAGTATGAGTTGTCTTACACACAGTTTCCTAATTCAAGTAAAGAGTTTTATTCACGTACGTGGGAAGATGTAGTTGAAACAGTATATAAGAATCCAAGTTTTGGAGATGAATTGAGAAAGACTAATTATTTTAAAGAAGATTTAGATGCAATAATTAAAAATTTAACTGATGAACAAGAGAAAATAAATACAATATTTTCATTTGTGAAATCTAAAGTTAAATGGGATCAGAGTTATGGTAAGTATACTAGAAAAGGTGTTAAACAAGCATATCAGAAGGGGGTAGGAAATACAGCAGAGATTAATTTAATGTTAACAGCTATGTTAGATTATGCAAATCTAGAAGCTAATCCTGTATTAGTGAGTACAAGGTCTAACGGGATGCCGCTTTTTCCTACTAGAGAAGGTTATAATTATATAGTGAGTAGCGTTAGAATAAATGAAGGTATTATTTTGTTAGATGCTACAAGTCAAAATAGCTTGCCTGGCGTTTTGCCAATTAGGGCTTTAAATTGGGAAGGTCGCATGATGTCAAAAAATGGTAAGTCTACAATTATAAATCTTTACCCGACCAATAAGGGGTCAATTCAAACTTTTCAAAATATTACTTTAAGTGGAAATGGAACGGCTGTAGGCAAAATTAGAAATGTTTACAAGGGACATCAAGCTCTGTCTTTTAGGGATGAATACGGTAAGGATAAACAAAAATCATATTTGAATCAGTTGGTTAATAACAATGATGGAATTGAAATAAACAATTTTGAAGTAAAGAATAACAATGAACTGGCTAAACTGCCCATAGAGTCTTTTGATTTTACTACGGAAAGTGAAATCGATGTAGTTTCAGATAAGATATATTTTTCACCATTGTTATCTTTAGCCACAAAAGAAAATCCTTTTAAACAAGAGAAAAGAGAATTTCCAATAGATTTTAGTTTTCCGTTTGAAAATATATCAACTACTATAATTAATCTACCAGAAGGATATAGGGTAGAATCTATTCCAGAAGCTATGGCAATAGCTTTGCCTAATGGTATGGGTAATTTTAGTTATGCGATTAATAATGTTGGCAATGTTTTACAATTAAAAGTATCGAAGAAAATTAATTATCCAGTTGTACCTGCGGAATTCTACCCTAGTCTAAAAGAATATTATAGTAAAATGGTAGGGAAATTAAATGAAAAGGTAGTATTAACTAAAATATAGATTAAAACAGCTTTTAAGATGCAATTAGAATAGGTCTAATTCTTATTAAGCGAACTTTTTATTAGAAAAATAAATCAATCTAAATGTATAAAATTATTTATTTATCACTCTTTGTTGTTACCATGTTCTTTTCTGTTACCCAGATTTTAGCTCAAGAAAAACCAGAGTTTGGAACCATTTTAAAATCAGAAAGTGAATTTACCTTTTATGAAAAAGATCCAGAGGCAACAGGTATCTTTTTATCGGAATATGGTCACAATTTTTTTGATGTAAGAGATGATTACATTTGGCTAATTACCAAATACCATGCAAAAGTGAAGGTTTTAAATATGGAAGGCTTTAAAAATGCGGACATTGAAATACCTTTATATCATTCAAAAAAAAGTAAGGAAAAAATAGTAAAAATTAGGGCCGTTACTCATTATAATGGCATGCGTATTCCCGTCAAAACTGAAGAATTTTATGAAGAAGAGGTAAATGAAAAATGGACCCAACTAAAATTTACTTTTCCAAATGTACAAGAAGGGGCAATACTGGAGTATGAATACGAAATGCAGTCACCTTTTCATTTTAATTTTGAGGGTTGGGAGTTTCAGACCGACATTCCTAAGTTATATTCTGAATTTTATGCGGAAATACCGGGTAATTGGCTGTATAACAGAAGTATAATAGGGTCTTTAAAACTTTCTGTGGATGAATCTAGAATATTAAGTTCTTGTTTTAAGTTTCCAGGATTGAAGCAAGATAGTGATTGTGAAGCGCTAAGATATGCCATGAAAGATATACCCGCCTTTAAGGATTCAGAAAAGTACATGCTTTCGGCAAATAATTACAGATCTAGAATTGAGTTTGAACTTTCTGAATATAAAAGTTTTTATGGAGGCACGGATAAATATACGAAAACATGGAAAGCGGTAGATAGGGAATTTAAAACAGATGGAGATTTAGGTGTTCAGCTTAAAAAGAAAAATTTTTTTTCAAAAAGTGTTGATGCGGCTCTTTTGACTCAAGGTGATGATTTGACCAGGGCTAAGAATATTTATGAGTTTGTAAAGAATCATTTTACTTGGAATGAAGAGTATGGGGTATGGAATGACAATAAAGTGAAAAATGCTTTTGATCAGAAAAAGGGTAGTGCAGCTGAAATTAATATTTCATTGATCAATTTATTAAATGCTGCGGGTATAAATGTTAATATGATGTTATTGGCAACAAGAAACAAAGGGCTACCTAAGAAAACTCATCCGGTAATGACCGACTTCAATTATCTTGTAGCTAAAGTGGATATTGGTGAACAATCTTATTTGTTAGATGCGACCAATAAGTACATGCCTTTTGGTATGTTACCTTATCATAGCTTAAATTATTATGGTCGTGTAATGGATTTTGATAATAATAGTTATTGGTACGATATTGTACCTGAAAAGTCAAATGCCATTATGTTGCGAGCTCAAATGACAATCGATGCAAGCGAAAAAAAATTAACTGGAGTATTTGACCTTATAAATACAGGATATAAAAAAGTTGTTCAAGATGAAGTGTTGTCAACAACAAAAGAAGATAGTTATATTGAAAGATTAGAAGAAGAAATTTCAGATGATTTTCATATCATGTCTCATGAAAAACAACTTAAATATTCTGATGAAAAGAAGTTGACAGAAAGATTCAATTTTGAAATGGAAAACTTGTTTCAAGGGGATAATATTTACTTAAATCCCTTTGTGATTAAATTTTTTGATAACAATCCGTTTACAGCTTCGGAAAGAAATTATCCGGTTGATTTTGGTTATCCAATGAAATATCAGTACGTTTTAAATGTTAAAATACCGGATGGGTATAATGTAAAGTCGATACCTGAAAATAAGAATTTTTCCTTACCAGATAATGGTGGCGTATTAAAACTAAATGTATCAGATAATAAAAGTGATACCCTTAATTTATTTTTTACTTTTGATTTGAATTCTGCGCATTACAGTAACGCATACTATGCAGGTTTGAAACAATTTTTTAATGAAGCGGTAAAAAGTCAAAGTCAATCTTTAATTGTTTTTGAAAAAATTTAGAATTAATATGAACATTGAAAACGCACAAAAAGCAGTTGATGACTGGATCAAGGAGCACGGAGTTCGCTACTTTAACGAATTAACTAATATGGCACAGCTTACCGAAGAAGTGGGCGAGGTGGCTAGAATCATTGCTAGACGTTATGGAGAGCAAAGCGAAAAAGAGTCTGATAAGAACAAAGATCTGGGCGAAGAATTGGCAGATGTAATGTTCGTAGTATTGTGTTTGGCCAATCAAACGGGTGTTGATTTGCAACAAGCTTTTGATAAAAAGTTAGATTTAAAAACAAAGCGAGATCATGACCGTCATCACAACAATAAAAAGTTGAAATAGGCTTATATTTGTTGTTCTATTTTTAAAAAGATACGCATTGAAACTTCACTTGACAGGTCCGTCCAATACAAAGCTTAACGATACGATTACCATAACAGGTTCAAAGAGTGAATCTAACCGTAGTTTATTATTGTCTGCATTGTTTTCTGATATAACCATTGAGAACATTTCCAATTCAGATGATGCCCAGGTAATGGCAAAAGGTTTGAAAATTTCAGAAGGTACGGTTGATATTCATCATGCAGGTACCGCCATGCGTTTTTTAACCGGGTATTTTGCATCACAAGCAGGTAAGGAAGTAATGCTTACCGGTTCTAAAAGAATGACGGAACGACCCATAGAAATCTTGGTAGATGCCTTAAAAACCTTGGGAGCTGAAATATCTTATGTTCAAGATGAGGGATATCCTCCCATAAAAATTAAAGGACAGCATATTGTAAAAGATAAAGTGAGTTTACCGGCAAATGTAAGTAGCCAATATATTTCTTCGTTATTGTTGATTGCTCCAAGTTTGGAAAAAGGGCTACAATTAGAGTTAATCGGTAAAATTACTTCAGTACCGTATATAAAAATGACCTTGGCATTGTTAGAGGAAATTGGAGTGGAAACTTCTTTTGAGGGTAACCTGATTAAAGTGTCGCCAAAGGCAAAAGTAGCACCAACGACATTGGTGGTAGAATCAGATTGGAGTTCTGCCTCATATTTTTATGGTATTTGTGCACTGGCAGCACCAGGAACGCAAATTACTTTATCGGCATATAAAAAAGAAAGTCTTCAAGGAGATAGCGTACTTGCCAGTATTTATACTTCATTTGGTGTGGAGACTACTTTTGGCAATAATACGGTTACCTTAAAGAAGACCGATAAAAAGATAGAAGCTAAGAATGAGTTTGATTTAGCAAATGCTCCAGATATAGCCCAAACAATTGCGGTTACCTGCTTTGGTTTGGGGGTAGGTTGTTATTTGACCGGACTGCACACGTTAAAGATCAAAGAAACGGATCGTTTAGAGGCTTTACATACAGAATTATCTAAGTTAGGGGCAAACATATCCGTAACAGATAAAACCTTGACCATAATACCATCTGTAGGTATTCTAGAAGATATTGCTATAGATACATATAATGATCATAGAATGGCAATGGCTTTTGCTCCTTTGGCCATGAAAACTACACTTATTGTTAATGATGCAGAGGTGGTATCTAAGTCATATCCAGATTTTTGGAACGACCTAAAACAATTGGATTTCGGTATAAAGGAATTATAATTAAGGATTTACTTGACAAGGCCTATCTGCAGATTGTATATTTGCAGCCGCAATTTGCTACATTAAATATAATAGCTACATGAAATTATCAAATTTTAATTTTGAGCTTCCTAAAGAATTATTGGCGGAGCATCCATCTGAAAATAGAGATGAGTCTAAGTTAATGGTCATCCACAGAGATACCGGAAAAATTGAGCATAGAATGTTCAAGGACATGATCGACTATTTTGATGAAGGTGATGTCATGGTTCTTAACAATACAAAAGTATTTCCTGCCCGTTTGTACGGTAACAAGGAAAAAACAGGAGCTCGTATTGAGGTTTTTCTTTTACGTGAGTTAAACGAAGAGCAACGTCTTTGGGATGTTCTTGTAGATCCTGCACGTAAAATACGTATTGGTAACAAACTGTATTTTGGTGATGATGAAACCTTGGTAGCGGAAGTTATTGATAATACTACTTCTAGAGGTAGAACGTTACGTTTTTTATATGATGGTGCTTACCTTGATTTCAGAAGAAAATTAAGGGAATTAGGAGAAACTCCGTTACCAAAATATATAAAGAGAGATGTTGAGCCAGAAGATGAAAATCGTTACCAAACGATCTATGCCAAGCATGAAGGTGCTGTGGCGGCTCCAACTGCTGGTTTGCACTTTTCTAAACATTTGTTGAAGCGTTTAGAAATTAAGGGTGTAGATTTTGCTGAGTTGACTTTGCACGTAGGTTTAGGTACATTCAACCCAGTTGAGGTAGAAGATCTTTCTAAGCATAAAATGGATAGTGAGGAAATGTTCATTGATGAAAAAGCTGCAGAGATCGTAAACAATGCAAAAGCGAAAAAACGTCGTATTTGTGCAGTAGGTACTACGGCAATGCGTGGCTTGGAAAGCGCAGTGTCGTCTAAGCAGACATTGAATACCTATGAGGGTTGGACAAATAAGTTCATATTCCCTCCATATGATTTTAGTATTGCAAATGCCATGATTACAAACTTCCATTTGCCAAAATCAACATTGTTGATGATGGTATCTGCATTTATGGGTCATGATCTTATGAACAAAGCATATAAAGAAGCAATATTGGAAAGCTATAAGTTCTACTCTTATGGTGATGCCATGTTGATCATATAAGTTGATATAATCCTTTTTAAAAAGGAAAATTTTTTAATCCCGCTTTATCTACATATTGACAAAGCGGGATTTTTATCACCAGTAATACCTACCTTTAATAGATGGAAGAAATAAAGAAAAAAGATATCCGGGCACTAACGAGAGAGCAGCTTAGGGAGTTCTTTGTTTCTAATGGTGACAAAGCTTTTCGTGGCAACCAGGTCTACGAGTGGTTATGGCAAAAAGCTGCGTATTCTTTTGATGTAATGACCAATTTATCAAAAGAGACCAGAGAAATGTTAGAAGCCAATTTTGTCATTAATCATATTAAGGTGGATCAAATGCAGCGCAGTAGTGACGGTACTATAAAAAATGCGGTGCGTTTGCATGACGATTTAATTGTTGAGTCCGTTTTAATACCTACAAAATCAAGAACAACTGCATGTGTGTCCAGTCAAGTAGGGTGTAGTTTAGATTGTAGGTTCTGTGCAACGGCACGTTTAAAACGAATGCGAAATTTAAATCCCGATGAAATTTATGATCAGGTTGTCGCTATTGATAATGAAAGCAGATTGTATTTTGACAGACCTTTAAGCAATATTGTTTTTATGGGCATGGGAGAGCCTTTAATGAACTACAATAACGTATTAAAGGCTATTGATAAAATCACATCTTCAGACGGGCTGGGCATGTCTCCAAAGCGAATTACGGTCTCCACCTCTGGTGTGCCTAAATTGATCCGAAAAATGGCCGATGACGAAGTTAAATTTAAATTGGCGGTTTCTTTACATTCAGCTGTTGATGAAATTCGTACGTCAATAATGCCTTTTAACGCAAAGTTTACCTTGAGCGATTTAAGGGAGTCTCTACAGTACTGGTACCAAAAGACAAAAAGTAGAATTACGTATGAGTATGTGGTTTGGGAAGGCATAAACGATACTCAAAAAGATGTAGATGCATTAGTGGAGTTTTGCCGTTTTGCGCCTTCTAAAGTAAATCTTATAGAATACAACCCTATTGATGACGGTGAATTTAAGCAAGCGTCCAATGCAGCTATAGATCGCTATGTAAATTCATTGGAGCGTAATAATATCACCGTAACCGTTCGTCGTTCTAGAGGAAAGGATATTGATGCCGCATGTGGGCAGTTGGCGAATAAAAGTTAGAAGTACAAAGTAGTAAGTGCGAGGTACAAAGTGGAAAGCACTAAGTATTAAGTTAGAAGAGAGAAAATAGAGTTTAGAAAATAGACTTGTTAGAAGATAAATTATTTAGCAAAGCTAAGCTTTAGAAATGGAAGGTATTAAGTAATACGTATTACTAAAGCAATTGCTGATATAATATCTTTATTCTACATAACGCGAAGCGTTATAGCCAACAACCAACAACCAACAACCAACAACCAACAACCAACAACCAACAACCAACAACCAACAACCAACAACCAACAATCTTAAAATTCCTTCCGGCTACTGTTATTTCCTAGCTTTTACCTAATTTAGGCCTTCTAAGAAGGAGCACCTGAAAATTGTAGCACAAATAAAGGAACCTGTCTATCAGGAAATGGAGTTGTTTGAGTCTAAGTTTAGAGATTCAATGACCTCTAAGGTTGCATTACTCAATAGAATTACCCATTACATCGTAAATAGAAAAGGGAAGCAAATGCGCCCTATGTTCGTATTTTTAACGGCAAAGCTGTTAAATAATGGCGAAGTTAATGAGCGTACCTATCGTGGTGCATCGGTAATCGAGTTGATACATACGGCTACATTGGTGCATGATGATGTAGTAGATGAGAGTAATAAACGACGGGGCTTCTTCTCTATAAACGCTTTGTGGAAAAATAAGATTGCCGTTTTAGTGGGAGATTACCTGCTTTCAAAAGGTTTGTTGCTTTCTATTGATAATGGAGATTTTGATCTGCTAAAAATAATCTCCGTTGCTGTTCGTGAAATGAGTGAGGGCGAGTTGCTGCAGATAGAAAAAGCTAGACGCTTAGATATTACCGAAGAGGTGTATTATGATATCATTAGGCAAAAGACCGCCACTTTAATAGCGGCATGTTGTTCGTTGGGCGCATGTTCTGTAAAGCCCGAAAGCATAGATGTGGAAACGTTTAGAAAATTTGGGGAGTTGTGTGGTATGGCCTTTCAGATTAAAGATGATCTTTTTGATTATGGTGGTCAAAAAATAGGTAAGCCAACCGGTATAGATATCAAAGAACAGAAAATGACCTTGCCTTTGATCTACGCGCTTAACCATTGTTCTAAAAAAGAGAAAAGTTGGGTAATCAATTCCATCAAAAATCATAATAAGGACAAAAAGCGGGTAAAAGAGGTCATAGCCTTTGTAAAGGAAAAAGGTGGCTTGGATTATGCGGTAAGTAAAATGCTACAGTATAGAAATGAGGCCCTCGAGCTTTTGGACACCTACCCAGAATCCGATTATAAAAGTGCTTTGCAGCTCATGGTCAACTATGTGGTTGATCGTAAAAAGTAATTTTTTTACAAATCAAACAACTGGTAATCAATATATTGAAAAATAATTTTGAATTTTTTTATTTTTCAGGCAACTATATTTCATTCTTCGGCGTCTATGCTAATAGAAGACCAAACCAATATTTTGAAAATTATACCTTTTTATAAAAACGAGAGCCAACTCATAAAAAAAGCGTCATCGGGCAACCGCGATGCACAAGAGCGTTTGTATAAAAAGCATGCGCCAAAAATGTTAAGCGTTTGTCGTCAGTATATAAAAGATGTTCATTTTGCGGAAGATGTAATGGTGCAGGGTTTTTTAAAAATGTTCAACAAGTTAGATACGTTTAAGTTTGAAGGTAGTTTTGAAGGGTGGTTACGTAGGATCATGATCAGGGAAAGCATATCCTATTTAAGAAAACAACAATTTGTCGTGTATGATGATGAGGTGTACGAGAAAAATCAGTCGGAAGAGATTTCGCAGAGTACTGATTTAGATACGGAGCATATTCAACAATTGATAGACAAGTTGCCCCAAGGTTATAAAATGGTCTTTGTATTGTATACCGTAGATGGGTATAAGCATAAAGAAATTGCAGAAATGCTATCAATTACCGAGAGCACTTCAAAAACACAATTATTAAAAGCCCGAAAATTGCTTCAAGATCAATTAAGGCAACAAAATATTATAGGGTATGGAAACCGATAAATTTGAAAAACATATTAAGACCAAATTACAAGAGCGCGAAATTCAGCCATCGGCGAATGCATGGTCCAAAATTACATCAGAATTAAATGATGATGATGCCAAAAAGAAACCCGTATATCTATGGATGGGTATTGCGGCAAGTGTTGTTGTCTTGATCGGTATTACAATGTTCTACTTTAATGGGAATACTGCAGTTACCAAAATACCAACAGAAATTGTAGACATTGAAAAAGAGCGTACGTTAAAAGAAGTTCCTGTAAAAGATGTTTTACCTATAGGTAAAGAGGAAGTAGAGGTGGTTGCACATTCGGAAACTGAAACTAGCATTGAGAAGGTGGTTGAGGAAGAAAATATACTAATTAAAGAAAAAGAGCCTTTAGTATTAAAAGATGAAATTAAAGTCGCGGTAAACCAAGTACCTACCAGTACATCTGTTGAGAAATTAGTGGTGACCGATGATATTATAAATTCTAAAGTGGCCGATGTTATTGCACAAGTAACCGTTCTGGAACAAAACAGTACAGTGACAGATGCCGAGGTAGATTCATTATTGAAACGTGCCCAAGATGAAATATTAAGAGATAAAATATTTAATAAAGATAAATCTGTTGATGCTATGGCTTTGTTGACAGAGGTTGAAGATGAACTTGATCAATCCTTCCGAGACCAAATTTTTGATTCCCTAAAAGCCGGTTTTATAAAAGTGCGTACTGCTGTAGCAGACCGCAATAATTAATCAATCACAAATCGTTTTTCCTTATCTCTATAAAATACTATGGGGACAGGGAGCGGAGTTTATTCATCAAAAAAAATCAAAATAGAAATGAGAACAATTACCATGTATTTAGTAGCCATATTGACACTTTTATTAATGAAAAGTGTAGTGGCTCAAGATAATTATATAGAAAAAGTAGAAATTTTAAGAGAGCAAAAGCTTAGTATAACTAGACAAGAAAAGGAAGCCTTAAAATTCGAAATTGCTGAAATAGTTAAGCAATTGGAAAATGGTGAAATTACTGAAGAAGAGTCCAATGCCTTAAAGATGAAGGCTGCAGAAAAAAGAGCACTTAATATAGAGGAGAGAATCGCTATTATCGATAATAAAATATCCCTTTTGGAAAGAAATAACGGCGAGGTCAAAGAATTGGATACCTTAAATTATAAGTTCGCTTTTGAATTGGGAATAGGGGATGATGATGACAAAATATTTGGAATACGTATCAATGAAAATAGGCATAGAAAAGAACCGGTCTATGATAGAAGAACCTATTCTGATATTGTTTTGGCCGTTGGTTTAAATAATGCAATTATAGAAGGGCAGTCCTTAAATGATTCTCCTTATAAAATTGGTGGAAGTAGATTTTTTGAAATGGGATGGCAATGGCGCACCAGGGTGTTTAAGAATACAAATTTCCTAAGGTTCAACTATGGGTTTTCATTTCAATTTAATGGCTTAAAACCAAAGGATAATCAGTACTTGGTGTCATTGGATAACGGTCAGTCTGAGCTTCAAGAATTTGAATATGATTTGGATAAATCGAAATTTAGAATGGATAATTTAGTATTTCCTATGCATTTTGAATTTGGTCCGTCAAAGCTAACTACCACAGATAAGACCATGCGGTACTCGTTACATAATAAATTTAGAGTTGGTTTGGGTGGTTATGCAGGGTTCAATTTAGGAACACGTCAAAAATTAAAATATACCATTGATGGCGAAAAGGTAAAAGACAAATTAAAGCGTAGTTATAATACCAATGATCTTGTGTATGGTTTAAGTGCCTATGCTGGTGTAGATGGGGTACTATTATATGTAAAGTATGATCTTAATCCCATATTCAAAAATGCGGCGGTAGATCAACGTAACATCTCTCTAGGTCTTAGGTTCGATCTTTAATTAAGAAATTCATCAATCAAATTAGCTGTGGTACTCCAATTCAAAAGGGTGCTACAGCTTTTTTAATTCTCCAGATCGGCTTTCATTTCTTCGGTGAACTCGTGCTCATAATATCCACGTTTGCAGTGGCTACATTCTACCGTAGTGGTACTGGAAATTTTAAAAAGCTTGATCCAAAAAATATGGAAGTAATTCTTTTGGGTAAACGCTGTTAACGTTCCTTTTTGTTGGCAATAAGGACAAGTGCTATGAAAAAGATTTTTAGTTACCGGCTTTCCTGGTCTGGTGCCAAAGAATAGAATCATTTTGCTATTTTTGATGTTCTAATTTACGTAAAATTATTTCCAGCTTTTAGCAAGATTTTCATGATAGCAAAAACAACCATAGATCAAGTTTACGAAACTGCTCGCCTAGAGGAGGTTATTGGTGATTTTGTACAGTTAAAGAAATCGGGTTCCAACTTTAAAGGCTTAAGTCCGTTTAGTGATGAGCGTACACCTAGTTTTATGGTATCTCCCGTAAAGCAAATTTGGAAAGACTTTAGTAGCGGTAAAGGCGGTAATGTAGTTGCTTTTTTAATGGAGCATGAACATTTTACCTATCCAGAGGCTATTAAGTACCTAGCTAAGAAATATAATATTGAGGTAGAAGAGACAGAGCAATCCAGTGAGCAAAAAGAGCAGGCAAATGAGCGTGAAAGCATGTATTTGGTGTCGGAATTTGCTCAAGGCCATTTTAAGGAAATGCTTTGGGAGAGCGAGCTAGGTAAGGCTATTGGATTTACGTATTTTAAAGAACGTGGTTTTACGGATGAGACCATCAAAAAATTTGAATTAGGGTATTGTTTAGATCAATGGGACGGCTTTACAACGGCCGCATTGGATAAAGGTTATAAGTTAGATTACCTGCAAAAAACCGGACTTACCATTGTAAAGGATGATCCCAACAACCCAAACGGTGCTAGAAAATTTGATCGATTCAAGGGCAGGGTCATGTTTCCTATACATTCCTTAAGTGGACGTGTTTTAGGTTTTGGTGGGCGTATTTTAACGAACGATAAAAAAGCGGCCAAATACCTGAACTCGCCCGAAAGTGACATCTATCATAAGAGTAAGGTGTTGTATGGTATTTATTATGCCAAGCAAGCCATAGCAAAAGAAGATAATTGCTTTTTGGTAGAAGGTTATACGGATGTTATTCAATTTGCACAACGAGGCATAGAGAATGTGGTGTCTTCTAGTGGTACGGCTTTAACGCCAGAGCAGATCAGACTCATAAATAGGTTGACCAAGAATATTACGGTATTGTTTGATGGCGATGCGGCCGGTCTACGGGCATCGTTAAGGGGTATTGACCTCATTTTGGAACAGGGTATGAACGTAAGGGTCTGTACATTTCCAGAAGGTGAAGACCCAGATAGCTTTGCAAAGAATAATGAGTTAGATGATGTGTTGGCTTACTTAAGTGATAATGCCAAAGATTTTATTCAGTTCAAGGCTTCGCTTTTGGTAAAGGAAGCGGATAATGATCCAATTAAAAGAGCAGATACTGTTAGGGATATAGTAAACAGTATTTCCAAGATCCCGGATCGCATACAAAAGGAAATTTATATTCAAGAGTGTGCACAGATCATGAATATCTCAGAAGCTGTCTTGTTCAATACCTTGGCGCAAATAGATAAAAAGGGAGAGAAAGATTTTAAGAAGCAGCAGAAAAAAGAGCCTAAGGCTTTTGATGTAGTACGCAATACAGATGAGCAAAAACCGGAAAAAGTTGATGTACAGTATGTGTTAGAGCGTAAAATCATAGAGTCCCTAATGTTGTACGGTAGCAATATAGAAGAGTTTGAAGACTTGGTGTTAAAGGAAAACGACGCCGGAGACTTGGAATTGGAGCCAGAATCAATGGAAATCAAGGTGTACGAGAAAATATATCTAGATTTACAAGAAGATGAAATAGAGTTGGCCAATGAAGATTTTAGAAAGATGTATGGCAAATTGATCGAGGCCTTGAATGAAGAGGGCGATTTTTCGATCACCACTTTTGTTAACGGATTAGATCAAGAAATGGCAAATCAAATATCTTCTATTTTAATGGAAGAAGAGCGTTATGCCCTGCATAACTGGGAGCGTAAAGATATTTATCCAAAAAAGAAAGAAATAGGCGTGTCTCAATTGGTGAGTGAAACCATTTTGACCTTGCGCTGTTTTTTGATCAAAAAGAGGATGACGGCCTTGCAGCATACCACGGAACAAGCAGATAAGGACAATAGGGAAGCGCTAGAGGAAATTATGAACTATATTCAGTTGAACAAGTTATTGAATCAGAAATTAAATAGGGTTTTGTCATAAAACTTAAATGATAGCATAAAAAAAAGACCTGTTTTAAACAGGTCTTTTTTATTTTATTCAGTTGTAAGAATTTAGTACAATTCCAATGCTTTCGCTTGTTGTAATAAATCTACCATATTATCTACATTCAATTTTTTCATTAAACGAGCTTTGTAGGTACTAACTGTTTTTTCGTTTAGGTTTAAACCTAAAGCAACTTCTTTGTTGCGCTTACCACTAGCTAAAAGTTTTAACACTTCAATTTCTCTAGTAGATAGTTTTCTAAAGAACCTTCTTGGCTTTTTAGTTCCTTCATCAAAAGCAAGTCTTTGTGCAAGTTCATTTGTAATGAACATGCTTCCTTCGCTTACTTTGGTCACTGCTGCAGTAATATATTCTACACCAGATGATTTGGATAAATATCCAAAAGCACCGGCTCTAATGGCACTTAGGGCATATACATCTTCAGATTGACCGCTGTACATAAGGACTTTTACGTCCGCGTAATCTTTCTTGATTCTGCGTAATGCCGCTATTCCGTTAATTTCCGGAATATCCATTTCTAACATGACCACATCGGGGGTTGTGTCTTTGAGTTTTTCGAACAGCTCTTCGGTAGTAGCTACCTCATCGATCAGTTCAAAGCCCTCAGCGGATTCTAGTACCTTCCTAACTCCCATTCTTATGATAGGATGATTGTCCGCTATTAAAACTTTGATCATTAAATTGTTTTTTTATAGATTTCAAAACCTATTTTGTCTGAAAAGACAACATGCAATGTAAGGCTTAAAATTCTAAATTAGAAGCCAAAGTTGCATTTTTTTATTACTAACGTATAATTTTCATCTTTATTTTCGATTTAATACATTGATTCTTAGTTGAGTTGTTATTTTAACTCTGTAGGAATCTCACAAACAGGTATAGGTAACATTTTGTGTTGGTTCATAGTATTCAACCTCGTAAAAATCGTATATACCTCTTTTTGTCTACCCTCAAAATCGGCTATGGTCTTTCCTTCGTCTTTCATGTTCATGGCCCACTCTAGCTCAGGGTAAGATGCGCCGATCTGATCCTCGTCTGTTCTATCATCTCCCCAAAGTCCGTCCGTAGGCGCGGCATCAATAATTTCTTTATTAACGCCCAAAGTCTTGGCAATATCGTACACTTCGGTTTTCATTAAATCCGCTATAGGGCTAAGGTCTACACCGCCGTCACCGTATTTGGTGTAAAAACCAACACCAAAATCTTCTACTTTATTTCCGGTTCCCGCTACAAGATAGCGCTCAAGCGCGGCAAAATAATACAAACTGGTCATGCGCAATCTTGCTCTTGTATTTGCCAATGACATAAACCTGTCCTCTTCATTATCTACTGCAGGCAGTGCGGCCACCAAACTATCAAATACCGGGGTAAGGTTTACAGGTTGTCTTCTAACATTGGGAAAATTTTCTATTAACCAATCAATATGTCTAGAAGCACGGTCACTTTGGTTCTCGGCTTGGTGAATGGGCATTTCTAGGCAAAGCAGGTCTAAACCTGTTTTTGCGCATAGGGTAGAAGTAACCGCAGAATCAATTCCGCCAGATACTCCAATGACAAAACCTTTCTGTTTTGCATTTACAGCATAATCTTTTAACCACTTAACAATGTGTTCAATTACCTTTTCAGTTTGCATACGGCTCTAATTATTTAGTAAAATCAATTAACTTTGCCTTAAAAATAAGTTGAACACTGTGAATAATAAAATGTATTGTAAAATACTTGCCAAGGTCAAACCTATTTTTATACTATTATCAGTTTTTGTCATTCTTTCTAGTTGTAATGATAGCGATAAGGTGGCCAAAGAGATTGCAGCCGTACCTATGGACCTTAAAATAGCACGTTTTGATCGTGAATTTGCGTCTTCGGGAGAAGAGGGTTTACCAGGTTTGCGTAAAATGTATCCGTATTTATTTCCGGCTCCCGATAGTGTTTGGATCGCCAAAATGAATGATTCCCTTCAAATTGAATTATTTCAAGAAGTGGGTAACGCCTTTCGTAGTTTTGAAGATGAGGAAGAAGGTTTGGTACAGTTGTTTAAACATATCAAATATTATTTTCCGGAATATACAGTGCCAAAGGTAATTACGGTTACCAATGATGTAGATTACAACAACAGGATTATTTTGACCGATAGTTTGTTGTTCATAAGCCTTGATAATTATTTAGGACCAGAGCATAAGTATTACGGCGGTTTTCAGCGCTATATAGCGCATACCTTGGATCGCAACTATTTGGTGAGCGATGTGGCAAGTTCCTTTGCAAAACAGGTAGTGCCAAGACCCAGGGAGCGAACATTTCTTGCCCGTATGATCTATTTTGGTAAAGAACTGTATTTAAAGGATGTGCTTATGCCCAATGTAGATGATCGCAAGAAAATAGGCTATTCACAAGAGGATTTGGATTGGGCTTTTGCCAATGAAGAACCTATGTGGAGAAATTTTATAGAGAATGAATACCTGTACAGTACAGATAATAAATTGAACCAACGGTTTTTAGAGCCTGCCCCTTTCTCAAAATTTGGATTGGAACTGGACAATGAATCGCCGGGTAAATTAGGAAGATTTGTAGGATGGCAAATTGTACGTGCCTTTATGGAGAATAATGAAGTTGATGTAAAACAACTGATGACCATGCCTGCAGAAGAGATATTTAAGAAATCAAATTACAAACCAAGAAATTAAATGGCAGATTTACATACTTCAGAAATTACGTTGCGCGTAGGATTGGATGAGAATAGAGTTCCTGAAAAATTAAACTGGTCTGCACAAGACGGTGGTATTGAGAATGAAGAGGCAAAGGCAATGTTGTTATCCGTTTGGGATAGTAAAAACCAAGAATCTTTAAAGATCGATTTATGGACCAAGGACATGCCGGTAGATGAAATGAAAACATTCTTTCATCAAACATTGGTTTCGTTATCGGAAACTTTCTTAAAAGCAACGCAAGACGAGAAAATGACGGCTACCATGAAGGATTTCTGTGATTATTTCGCAGAGAACCTAAATTTAAAAGATCAGGGTTAAGCGGATTTCAATTTCTTTTTTCCTTTTGTTTTTTTGATCCAATAGATAATATAGGCAGTTCCTAAAACGGACGGTGTTATCCACGCCCAAAGGGTATCTTGGTGCATACCGGCTACAATAAATGCTGTTACCGACGCAATAAGTGCACCCAGCATTCTGCTTAAATGGTTTATGAGCCAAAGCTTCCTGTTTTCTAATGTGGTGCTATATAGTTTAAAATCTCCATAAGGCATAAACAGTCCAAAGCAACCAAAGAACAAGAACAAGATACTTTGGTTATACCCTTGTATAAGTCCTATAATTCCAAATGCTATCATCAGCATGGCAGATAGGATCATAATTCCTGAAACCAACTTATCGGTATAATTGGCTTTTATTTTTTTGGTCGATTTAAAGGTTAGTGCCCTATTACCGGCCAGGACCATGTAAATGGTGAAAATACCGATCAAGAATAAAAAGGTGTTTATGTGGTTGGGCATGCGGGCTACTACTAGAGAAATGGCGGAGCTAATAATCATAGACCAAGAAAACCATTTGCCCAATAGTTTATGGTTCTTTTGCCCTTTTTTGACTACAATACTTGCAATACCGGTAATAAGTCCTACACCGCCAAAAAAGGCGTGAATGAAGATGAAGATGCTAATGATGTTTTCCATGGTCGGTCGGTTTTTCGTTACCCAAAGATGGAGTAATTAGTGTTGCTGAGATAAAGATAACTACTCAATTGTGGTATTTGAGTGCTCAGTTGAAGTTGGGAAGTGTTGAGTACTTAGTCTTAAGTAAAGCGTATTAAGTAAAAAGTAGGAGGTAGAAAGTACAGAGTAATAAGTACAAAGTCTTAAGTAAGAGGTGCGTAGTTAGATGTATTAAATATAAAGTCTTAAGTCAATGTAAATGTCATTACGAGGAGCTCTTGCGACATGGTAAGCTGTTGAAGTTATCAATGTCAGTTCGAGTGTTTTCTGAAAGAAAATGCCTGCCTGCCTGCCGGCAGGTATCGAGAACAGGTTTGGAACACGCGAGGGTTCTCGATACAAATTCCTCGTGCCTCGAAATCCACTCGAACTGACAGGAAGGTGTAATGTGAGATATACTGAGTATTAAGTTTTAAGTAAATGTAAATGGTATTGCTAGGAACTTTCGCGACATGGCAAGCTGTTGAAATTATCAATGTCAGTTCGAGTGTTTTCTAAAAGAAAATGTATCGAGAACAGGTTTGGAACACGCGACGGTTCTCGATACAAATTCCTCGTGCCTCGAAATTCACTCGAACTGACAGGAAGGTGTAATGTGAGATATACTGAGTATTAAGTTTTAAGTAAATGTAAATGGTATTGCTAGGAGCTCTCACGACATGGTAAGCTGTTGAAATTATCTATCTATGTCAGTTCGAGTATTTTCTAAAAGAAAATGCCTGCCTGCCTGCCGGCAGGTATCGAGAACAGGTTTGGAACACGCAAAGAATCCCGATAACAGTTTTACAACTTAGTACTATGTACTTAATACTTAATACAAAAAACGCGCAGCGTTTAAACAACCATCAACGAACAACCATTAACTACTTCCTATTCTTCCTAGGCTTACAAGTCATACAGAAGTCAGAGAGTTGGTTAATGCCATCTATGACTTTGTTGTGTTCTTTTAAAAGGAGCTCTGCATCTTTGCCAAAATCGGTTGCTTTAAAGACTTGTGCACTTACCGTATTCATTTCTTCCTGCAGCTCGTTAAAAATAGGTTGAAATAATTTTGAGTCGCTAAAAGTACCTTTTTCCTCGTATATCTTTTTCCTTATTTTTCTGGCATATAGTTCTACCAGGTCAAAATCGTATCGTCCAAATTGTAATAGCTGATTAGCGGTCAAGGTGTCCGGAGCTACTAAAACAGCAAGGTTTTTTTGAAAAATGGCCTTTACCTTGTCATTAAAGTTCTTGGTGAACATAAACGAGACCGAATTCATATTAAAGCTGAAATCTATTTTGGCACCGGAATATATGGAATAGGAGGTGAGGTTAGCATTGATTTCGGATTCTGCAGATTGATAATCGGTCAGTTGCAGCTCATAGTCCGGGTTCCAAACCATGGGTTCTTGCGCCTGCATAGTCGCCGATAAAAAGAGTAGGGTCAGTAGTAAAGTGATGTTCTTCAAAGTATACAAAATTTGAAATCGAATGTACTACAAATAGTAATTCGTTTTTGATACCGTTAGGTCCTTAAGTATTAAAGTTTGTTAAACTTACAATTGAAACTCGGTCTGGTTGGTACCGTTATCAAATATTTTGGGGTAGTGTTCACGGGCATTTTGTGCCATAAATGCTACGGGTACGTCTTCAAAATGACCATAATCTTCCAAATATTCCATAAACTGGGTACCTTCTTTGTTGAAAGCCTGTAGAACGGCATCATTTTCCCCGTCAAAATCTAAAGGGGCAACATGCAGCATTTCGCATAAAGAGGCATTGAAAGTGGGGGAGAGTTTAAGCCATTTATTTTCTATAAAAGCATCTGCCATACCGTGCGGAGTTAATTCGTTGGATCCAAATTTTTCAATTAGGCGGTCCACCGCAATATGGTTTTTAACTTTCGCCAAATGTATTCTTGCCGGTATACCCATGGCACGTAAACAAGCAATCAGTATGATCGATTTGTCAACGCAGTGTCCTTTGCTGCGTTTCGCAATTTCACTGGCTCTGTATTTCTCTTTGTTAAAGCTTAAGTTGTAGGGGTCATAGCGCCAATGGTCTCTCACCTTGGTGTATAAGCCAATGGCTATTTCTTTTTGTGACAAAGAAGCATCTTTAAATTCTGAAACAATGTTCTGAATTTCTTCACTTTCAAAATCAAAAAAGTAAGTAGGGGAAAGGTAATCCATAGCATTAGGTCTTTGTAGTATACATTTATTTATACGCCAAAGACTAAGGTAAGAAATTTTTAAGCGTAAAGGGTAAATCACTACAAGCCATACGCCGAACGCAAAGCGTCCAAAGCTAGTATTAAGTACAAAGTGTTAAGTGAGAATTTTAAAGTAAGAATAGAGAAAATAGAATATAGAGAATAGACTTGTTTTATCAGAAGCTTGGAGTCAGTATTAAGTAATAAGTACAAAGTATTAAGTGAGAATTTTAAAGTTTAAAGTTGGAAGAGAGAAAATAGAATATAGAGAATAGACTTATTTTGATTGAATCGTATTTAGCTGCTAAAATTTTGATATTTAAGTAGCCCGTAGCAACTATTCACTATTTCACTATCCAACTAATTCACTAAAACACTGAGAACTATTCCCTCGGTCTATTCTGCCAAATATGAATATACTGCCCTGTAGACATACGGCGTGCCATTTCTTTGGCTCTGTCCGCTAATTCTCCTTCAAAGAGTTCATCGATAGTTTCGAACCAAAGTTGTAACCATTGTGCGAAATGATTTTGAGAAATTGTATGGTTTAGATTTTTGTCAACATTCACATGGGCTTTGGAGGGGCTTCCTCTAAAGGTGCGTACCCCAAATAAGTTAGATTCCCAAAAATCGGTGAGTTTGCTGAGGTGTGCCGGCCATTGTTCTTCGGAAATATGTCCGTTGAAAATAGGGCCCAACAATTCGTGCTGTCTTATTTTATCATAAAACGTATGCACTAGCAGGCTTACATCATCTCTATTTGTAATTTTGGTCATGCGCTAAGTTTAAGAATTTGCCACAACTTTTTCTACTCGTTCCGCGGCATCAAGTTTAGAAAGCGTAAGGCGAACAATGCTATCCGATTTTGCTAAAAGGTCATGCGGAATATTGGCTGCTAAGGTAATCATATCTCCTTGTTTTAGTACATGGACAGTACCTTCAACCCCAAAATCTATATTTCCTTCTACCATATGTACTATAATCGGGAAAGGAGCCTTGTGTTCTTTCATAAGTTGACCTTTTCTCAACAAGATGCGTATCTCTTTAGAGAACGATGTCTCTAAAAGAATTTGAGTAACCATTTTTTTATCGCTGAAATCTAAATTTTCGGTGAAAGATACCTTTTGCATACCAGTGTTTTTTACAATAGTATAAAACAAGCAATCTTTAAACTATGACACTTCTCAGTTTTGCTTAATGGGCGTTGTGTGGTGATTGTTTGGCAAATTATTACGCTATAAACCCTCGTGTATTTTTATATTACTCCCCCAAAGTATTTAAATATAGCGCCAAAACTAAACCTATTGCGGTAGCCAAACCTGTCCAATATTTATCTTCTTTAAACGCTTTTGGGAAAACCTCTAAAGCTAATGACGCCGCTACGGCACCACCGGCAAAGCATTTAATGTAGTTCAAATATTCTTCAGGTACATCGGCAAGTAGAAAATGCCCAAGTAAGGCTGCTGCCGATAAAATCAGTGCAGTACCGATCCATAGCCAAAGAATTTTCTTTTTAGAATCGGTATTTTCAGCCATTTCCTTTGCGCCACCTGCCGCCTCGGGTAAATTGGACAATAATATAGATCCCGATAATGCCGCGATGGATAACGGACTTGCGCCAATTAAAGAAACGCCCAATGCCAAGTTTTCAGGTATGCCGTCCAAAGTAATGGCAGCAAGTAAGCCGCCGCCACTTTGTGAGTTCCATTTTTCCTTCACCCAATAATCTAACACGGTAAAGGTTATGGCACCTACAAAGACGGTGGATAGTGCAATGGGTACGGAGTTTTTCTCAAGTGCGGGATAAATTAATTCCAACAAGGCGGACACCAATAACGCACCACCGGCAAGCGCTACTAAAAAGCCTTCTAAACGTTTGGATAAATTTCCGTACAGACCCCAAAGCGCACCTATGATAAGGGCTCCAGATACAATGAGAACAACAATGGCGGTCATCATGACGATTACGAGTAAGGTTGAAATTTGCGGTGTAGTGGCAAATTAAGAACCTTTAGGGGTAAACTATACTTTGATAAAAAGATTTTTTAACGCAAAATATTACCTATTGGCAATTTTTGCCTGTTCTTCTAAATCGGTAAGATTTTCGAATTTTTGAAGTGATATGTTCTTTTTGGTCGCTTTTATTTCAGCTACCAGGTCAAGGATTAAATCTAAAGGTTTGGCTTCATAGCCGAACATTTTTTGGTCAAACCCAATACCGGCAAGTATGCCGTCATTTTCCATGCCTACGCCCCAGGTTTCAATAAATTCTGTTAAAGAAATTTCGGTAATACGGTAGTCTGCCCATTGGTTGATGATGCAAGAATTTGCCCTGCCGTGTATGGCCCAAAAACAAAGAATGCCCACAGGTTGATCAAACTCGTCACCATATTGCACAGAGCTGGCCATGGCAAAGCCATTTTGGTTTTGCAGCGTGTACACAATGTCTGTTTCACACACCGTTTTAATAAAGTTCCTATACCTGTTTACAATAATATCCGAGCCTTTTGTCATTTTTTGTTTTTGTGGGGGTTTTTGCTTCTTTTTGTTGAAATGATGACGAAGGTAATAATATTCTACTGTAGTTTTTAAAAGCGGGGCGGGACAGCTTGCCCTGCCATTATTCATAAAAAGCATGCTTCATTACGTGAAAAGCCTATCTCCAGTAAATCTAAAATTTAGGTTCATCTTCTGACATGGCATAAAAAAAGCCCCTTGAAGAGGCTTGTATCGATAGTGATTATTTCTAATTATAGGATTGTGTAACTTTTACTGGTATTAGCACCAGAATTTTATTCAATATAGTTATTATAACTTTTAGCAAATTCCTCCGAATATTCCTCATTACTGAAAAGAAAAACTTCAAAAACTCCAGTAGTGCTTTTGAAAGTCAATTCTCCATATCGTGCTATCGGAATCTTATAATTATCTTTAAATCTTCTGTCGGGCGTTCCGTCTTTGTTTACTTTTGCCCAAGTTTCTCCAACTATTTTACTGTCCTTTGGTATTTTTTCAGTTTCAAGAAAGTTCATTGATTCAAAGGTTAAATTTAATTCGTCAATTTCAATGAGTCCAAAATTTTCCTTGTTATCAAATAGCGCAGCAAAACCTGGATAAATGTAAATATTACTGCCATTTTGATTTTGAAAACACATAGCCTCATAAACCGAATTTAAAAATGATATTTTCTGATAGCTTATTTTTGTGGGCTTACGTTCTATGCTTCTGTTAGCAGAAGATCGATTGTCATTATTTGGAACTGCGTTAGTCATATCCCAAATGATCGAAGAATTTAATAAATTGTCAAATGCAATTTTTAGTTTCAAATATTTTTCATCGAGAACTCTATCCATATCAATTTCTATATCAATATGGCATTCTGTAACTTGTTTTTTTAAATTGACTAGATATTCCTTTTTCTCAAGATAATCGTTATCGAACCATTTAATTAAAAAACCAATTAAAAATACTTTTGAAATTATTCTTATAGTATTTGAATTTTTAACCTTTTTTTCAAGTTGTAAAATCTCTTTTTTAATTGCAACCATTTCTTTGTTAGCAGCAACTAATGTTTCTTTCAATTCTAATAAACCCTGTGTAGTAACCTCTGAAGCATTTTTACTTTTTATTTCTCCTCTCAAATTTTCTGGAAGGAAATAGTTTTCTGTTTTCTGTGTTTCTGGGGTATAGTCTACGGACTTTTGTTTTTTCGAATCCCAGTCAGTAATTTTTTTCCTGTCATAAATTCCAGTTCCGGGAATTCCAGTGTTCAAATAAGCTCCGTCCTTATTAAGGTTAACATTAAATCCATTAATTCCCAAAGTAGTGCTTATTCCGCTTGTACTAAAGTTTACATAGAAACCCGGAAATATTTTTTGTCTTCTTCTAAATTTTAATCCCATTATTGTTTGGTCATATTGGTGGTAACGTCTCGGCTATGATTAGTGCGGGGCGGAAATCCAGCGGATTTCCTGTCTCGCGCTAAGCAAAAGCTTTGGGTTTTGTTTTATTTTTTAATCCAAAGCAAAATCCCAAAGATTTTGCGACTTCATAAATATATGCAGACCTTGGCTTTTAGACTGAAGTCCGTATTAATTATAGGTATTGTGCCTGTTGCACAAGTTAAC
>NZ_DERI01000030.1:0-551 GCF_002362375.1 Maribacter sp. UBA3344
AATTGCTAATTGCTAATTGCTAATAAACCGATCCATCATGTTTTCCTTTTTCCCAGCCATGTTTACCTAGGTATTGGTCGGCACTTTCAACAGCTCCTGTTTCAATAGATGTGCCCATAGAATCGTTCCAACGGTTAAGATATCCAAAGAGGGAGATTACGCCTAGCATTTCAACAATTTCCCCTTCGTTCCAGTGTTGGTATAAACGTTCTTTTATTTCGGCATCAACACCGTTAGGTACTTGTGAGGCCTGTAAGGAGAAATCTAAAGCGGCACGTTCTGCATCTGAAAAGGCAGGGTGTGTTCTGTATTCCCAAATATTATCCAATTGCTCTTGTTCGGCTCCATAGCGTTCTGCGGCACGTATGGCATGCGCTTGGCAATAACGACAACCAGTGGCATTGCTACTTACCCATGCGATCATTCGCTTTAGGGCAGAGGTTACTCTACCTTCATTTGCCATAACGGCCTTATTTAAATTAATAAAAGCCTTTGAGATAGCGGGCCTATGTTGCATGGTTAATACGGAATTAGGGCAAAATCCTAAAGTT